>NZ_JBHSEL010000106.1:0-20683 GCF_042653845.1 Daeguia caeni
AGCACCGTCATCTGCCCAGGCAATAGCCCCAAGGCCGAACATGAACTAAGATTGAAACCGGACCACCCTATGGGGTCAGGCCAGTATCTAAGAGCCTGGATCATAATAAACACAATTATATATCAGGCACTTACGATGTGTCGTGTGAACAGGTACATGTTCGCGATGTAAACTCAGTGCCGCAGCGGATACGAAGGTTTTCTCGAGGTTTTGGGCAATCTGCGGTATCGGTCTGGCCCATGCAAATGGTCGCTCAACCACCCAATGGTATGGAAGGACTTAGAAACCGCTGGCTTAATCTGCCCGCTTGGCGATTTCCAGCGTGAGTTTTCCAGCCTTTTCTAGTCTGCCCTTGAGCTTTGGTCCTGCGTATCCACCATCAGCAAAGATATGCCGCAGCCACAGTCAGCGTTTGAGGATAGTCTTCAAAACATCAGGCGCACCATCTCTGTCCTGAATGCTTGCAGAATGGACGACAATACCACCTAGGTTCAGGATCTATTAATTCCGTTTGAGATGTACGGTATTTTCAGTATTTGCAATAAAAGGGCCTTGTTCCCTGTTGGGTATTGATTGCCAGTAAGAAGATGATGCTCGCATCAGAGGTCTCCATTTCTTCCATTGCTGAATGGTCTGCCATATGGAAAATGGGGCCTCACGTGGAATCTTGGCATTGGCCAGTGTTGGCGCATATGCCCAACAAGAGGAATGTATGACTATACCGACATCCGATCTTTCTGTGACAATGCCTCCGCAGAAGCGGTTGCAAGCCCGCTATGGTGCTGATATCGGCTTTGTTCCGCCTGAATGGAACGAGACGCTTGATCTGCTGCTGGCCCATCGTACCGTGCGGCATTATCTGCCGAGGAAAGTGCCGGAAGGTGTGCTTGAGCTTCTGGTTGCGGCGGCGCAGTCGGCCTCTTCCTCGTCCAATCTTCAGGCGTGGAGTGTGATTGCGGTCGAGGATGCAGAGCGCAAGGTTAGACTGGCCGGTTTTTCCGGTAACAATCCGCATATCAATGCCGCGCCATTGTTGCTGGTCTGGCTGATCGACCTGAAACGCCTGCGGGATATCGCTGTTTCCCAGGGGCATGAAGGCGAGGGGCTCGATTATCTTGAAAGCTTCCTTGTCGGGGCAATCGATGCGGCACTGGCAGCACAAAATGCCGTGGTGGCGGCAGAGTCGCTTGGGCTTGGTACTTGTTATATTGGCGGTATGCGCAATGAGCCCGAAAATGTCGCGCACGAACTTGGTTTGCCGGCAGGTGTGGTTGCCGTCTTCGGCATGACGGTTGGCTATCCTGATCCGGTCGTCGGAACGGATGTGAAGCCGCGCCTGCCGCAGTCAGCCGTGCTGTTCAGGGAACATTATGGGCAGGTCAGCTGGGCTGATCTCGATGCCTATGATGCGCGGATGAAAAAATTCCAGGCTGGGCAGAACATGCCGCAAAATGGATGGCAGAGTGTTTTGGCCAGACGTGTTGCCAGTGGGGAGGTGCTGAAGGAACGCGCCAGGCTGGGCGAGATTCTTCGCCGCATGGGTTTTCCGCTCAGGTAATGCGCGGTTTCAACAACAGCCCCGCCAACGCTCTGGCGGGGTTTTGTTTTGGATTCCTTGTTCATCATGTCGCAACAAATGCGCGATCAGTTCTCCACACGCCCAATCGTTCGGGGCGGGGATCCTATGAAAGTTTGAATCATAAACGGGAATTTGGTCATTCCATTGCATGGCCGCCGAAATCGGCCTCCAATAGTCATGATGGCGATCGCTGTCAGGTGGCGTGAATGTTCCAGCTGTCAGGCTCCTTGCCGGGCTTGATGGGGGAGAATTTTCAAAAATCTCGCTCAGAACAAATTTTGACGTTTACGGAAACGTTAGAGTGCGCTAGTTTCTGTATGAAATTGCGATGGGCGCTTTCGATTTTGAGTCTGTCTGTCGCTAAATGAGGCAAAAACTGGCCGTTTTAAAGCGAAATGGCTGCCTTTTTCGCTCTCGCGCATAAAAACAGGCATTGCCGCGGTTTGCGTGAAAATGCCGAGATCGGGATGGGATCAGTCTTCTTCAGACTGATAATGATTTGGGAACTGGAGGAAATAATGCCGAGCTATCGCGCACCCGTTGAAGATACGAATTTCGTTCTCAACGATGTTCTGAACTATCAGCGTTATAATAATCTGCCGGGATTTGCCGACGCATCGCCTGATGTTGTCGAAGCAATTCTCAACGAAGGCGCGAAGCTGGCGGAAACCACACTGTTTCCGCTCAATCATACGGGCGACCGGGAAGGCTGCACGCGCGAAGCGGATGGTTCAGTCAGGACGCCCAAGGGCTTCAAGGCGGCTTATGATCAATATTGCGAAGGTGGCTGGCTGGGCTTGGCCGTGCCGGAGCAATATGGCGGTCAGGGCCTGCCTTATCTCCTGCATACGGCTGTCGGTGAGTATATGTCGTCAGCCAATATGGCGCTGACCATGTATCCGGGGCTCACCCAGGGTGCAATTGCGGCAATCCTCGCCCATGGCACGGATGAGCAGAAGAACACCTATCTGCCGAAGATGGTGGAAGGCCGTTGGACCGGCACGATGAACCTGACCGAGCCGCATTGTGGCACGGATCTGGGATTGCTGCGCACCAGCGCCACGCCGCAGCCGGATGGAACCTACAAGATCTCCGGCCAGAAGATTTTCATTTCGGCTGGCGAGCATGATATGTCGGAGAACATCATCCATCTGGTGCTGGCGCGTATTGATGGCGCACCGGAAGGGGTGAAGGGCATTTCGCTGTTCATCGTGCCGAAGTTCATGGTCGACGAAAACGGCAATCCGGGCGCACGCAATGCCGTATCCTGTGGCTCGATCGAAGAAAAGATGGGCATTCATGGCAATGCCACCTGCGTGATGAACTATGATGGCGCGACGGGCTATCTGATTGGCGAGGCAAACAAGGGGCTGCGCGCCATGTTCACCATGATGAACGAGGCGCGCCTTGGCGTGGCGCTGCAGGGGCTGTCGATTGCGGAAGTGGCCTATCAGAATGCGGTGCTCTATGCGCGCGAACGCATTCAGGGCCGCGCCCTTTCGGGAGCAAAAGCCCCGGACAAGAAGGCTGATCCAATCATCGTCCATCCGGATGTGCGTCGTAATCTGATGACGATCCGCGCTTTTACCGAGGCAGGCCGCGCGCTGATCCTGTGGGTTGCGCTGCATTCCGATATTGCGCATCGCTCCGGCGATGAGGCCGAGCGTCAGGCAGCGGACGATCTGGTCGGACTGCTTACGCCCGTGCTCAAGGGTGTGCTCACCGACAAGGGCTATGAACATGCCACCATGGCGCAGCAGGTCTTTGGCGGTCATGGCTATATCGAAGAACAGGGCATGAGCCAGTATGTGCGCGATGCGCGTATTGCCATGATCTATGAAGGCGCCAATGGCATTCAGTCGCTCGACCTTGTCGGCCGCAAGCTGGCGCTCAATGGCGGCCGCGCTGTCACCGCCTTCTTCAAGGAAGTCGGCGAATTCTGCGAAGCCAATCGTGACAATGAAAAGCTCACCTTCTTCACCAAGCACCTGAAGAAGGGCTTCAACGACCTGCAGGCCGCGACCATGTGGCTGATGCAGAATGCAATGGCAAAGCCGGACAATGCAGGCGCTGCCTCGAATGATTATATGCACCTCTTCGGCCTGGTGGCGCTTGGCTATATGTGGGGCCGTATGGCGAAGGTTGCAGAAGAAAAACTGGCACGCGGGGAAGGCAACAAGGCATTCCTTGAAGCCAAGCTGATCACGGCGCGCTATTATTTCGAGCGTATCATGCCGGAAAGTGCTGCCCATCTTGCCCGCATCCAGTCGGGTGCAGATACGATGATGGCTTTGGACGCCGATCTTTTCTGAGTTTTGGGGAGATAATCCGGGCCGAAAGGCAGCGGTGGGAAGGAGATAAAATGGCTGAGGCATATATTTACGATCATGTCCGCACACCCCGCGGACGTGGCAAGAAAGACGGTTCCTTGCATGAAGTGCCGGCTGTTCGCCTGGGCGCGAAGGTTCTGGAAGCCCTGCGCGACCGCAACGGTCTTGATACAAGCAAGGTTGATGACATCATCTTTGGCTGTGTCGATCCGGTTGGCGAGGCAGGCGCCGTCATTCCGCGTTCGGCAGCATTCGAGGCCGGCTATGATTTCAAGGCGCCGGGTATCCAGATTTCGCGCTTCTGCGCATCTGGTCTGGATGCGGTCAATCTGGGTGCGGCAAAGATCGCCTTTGGTTCGGATGATCTGGTGATTGCCGGCGGTGTGGAAAGCATGTCGCGCGTCGGCATGGGCATGTCGGGTGGTGCCTGGTACATGGATCCATCGGTCGGCTTCCCCGGCTATTTCATGCCGCAGGGCGTGTCTGCCGACCTGATCGCCACAAAATACGGCTTTACCCGCGACGATGTGGACGCCTATGCGGTGGAAAGCCAGAAGCGCGCCGCCAATGCGTGGGAAAAGGGCTATTTCAAGAATTCCGTCATCCCGATCAAGGACCAGAACGGTCTGGTCATTCTGGATCATGACGAGCATATGCGCCCCGGCACCGACATGCAGGCGCTGGCTCAGCTCAACCCGTCCTTTGTCATGCCGGGTGAAATGGGCGGTTTTGATGCGGTCGGCATTCAGGCCCATCCGGAAATTGAAACGGTCAACCATGTCCACCATGCCGGCAATTCGTCTGGCATCGTGGATGGCGCGGCAGCCGTTCTGCTTGGTTCACGCAAGGCGGGCAAGGCCTTTGATCTCAAGCCGCGCGCGCGCATCCGCGCCTTCGCCAATATCGGCTCGGAACCGGCGCTCATGCTCACTGGTCCGGTCGATGTGACGGAAAAGCTCCTGAAACAGGCCAGGATGAAGCTTTCAGACATTGATCTGTTCGAACTCAACGAGGCCTTTGCCGCCGTGGTTCTGCGCTATTGCCAGGCTTTCGACATTCCGCGCGACAAGATCAATGTCAATGGCGGCGCGATCGCCATGGGCCACCCATTGGGTGCTACCGGCGCCATGATCCTCGGCACTGTGCTGGATGAACTGGAACGCCGCGACCTCAATGTCGCGCTGGTCACCTTGTGCATTGGCGCCGGCATGGGCACGGCAACCATCATCGAGCGCGTATAAGGGGGAGGATTTTCAATGGCTTACAAGAATTTCAAGGTTGAAACCGACGCGGATGGCATCGTGCTCGTAACTTGGGACATGCCTGAAAGGTCGATGAATGTCTTCACCGTCGAGGTGATGCAGGAACTCGATGCCATCATCGATACGACGAGCGCCGATGAAAAGGTCAAGGGCGTGGTCATCACCTCCGGCAAGGACAGTTTTTCAGGGGGTGCCGACCTTACCATGCTCGAAGGCATGTTCAGGGATTTCCTGAAACAGAAGGCAAAAGACCCGGAAGACGCGGTCAAGACGCTGTTTGACAATGTTGGCAAGATGAGCGGCCTGTTCCGCAAGCTTGAAACCAGCGGCAAGCCGTGGGTTGCGGCCATCAACGGCACCTGCATGGGCGGCGCATTTGAGATGTCGCTGGCCTGCCATGCACGTGTGGCATCGGATGCGCCGGGGGTGAAAATGGCGTTGCCGGAAGTGAAGGTCGGCCTGTTTCCGGGCGCTGGTGGCACGCAGCGTGTGCCGCGCCTTACCAACCAGCAGGATGCGCTGCAGATGATGACGACAGGCTCCAGCCTGACGGCGCAGCGCGCCAAGGCGATGGGGCTTATTACGGAAATCGCCCCGGCCAGGAAGCTGGTGGAAACAGCCAAGAAGCTGATCAGGAACGGTCTGAAGCCGGTTCAGCCTTGGGACGAAAAGGGCTTCAAACTGCCGGGCGGGCCGATTTATTCAGCTGCTGGCGCCAATCTCTGGCCGGCTGCAACGGCGATTTTACGCCGCGAAACCTATGGCAATTATCCGGCAGCACTGGCCATCCTCAAATCGGTCTATGAAGGTCTGCTGGTGCCATTTGATACGGCACTTCGTATCGAACAGCGCTATTTCACCGAAATCCTGCAGACGACCGAAGCCGGCATGATGATCCGCTCGCTGTTCGTTTCCCTGCAGGAACTGAACAAGGGAGCGCGTCGTCCGGCTGATCAAAAGCCGGTCAAGCTCAAGAAAATCGGCGTCATTGGCGCAGGCTTCATGGGCGCAGGCATTGCCTATGTCACGGCAAAGGCTGGCATTCCGGTCGTGCTGATCGATCGTGATCAGGAGGCGGCCGACAAGGGCAAGGCCCATTCGGCCGATCTTGTCACCAAGGATATCCAGAAGGGCCGTGCCACCGAGGCCGACAAGGAAAAGCTTCTGTCACTCATTACCGCCACCACCGATTATGGCCTGCTTGAAGGGGCGGATCTGGTGATTGAGGCCGTATTTGAAGATCGCGAGGTCAAGCGCGCCACGATCGAAAAGGCAGAGGAAGTGCTGAAATCCTCGGCGATCTTTGCCTCCAATACCTCGACCCTGCCGATCACCGGCCTTGCCAAGAACTCCAGGCGCCCGAAAAATTTCATCGGCATCCATTTCTTCTCGCCGGTCGACAAGATGATGCTGGTGGAAGTCATCCTTAGCAAGAAGACATCGGACAAGGCGCTCGCGGTTGCGCTGGATTATGTGCGCGCGATCAAGAAGACGCCGATCGTCGTCAATGATACGCGCGGCTTCTACGTCAATCGCTGTGTGCTGCGCTATATGCAGGAAGCCTATAACATGCTGATCGAGGGCGTGCCGCCTGCCATGATCGAAAATGCCGCCAAGATGGCTGGCATGCCGGTTGGCCCGCTTGCGCTCAATGATGAAACGGCGATTGACCTGTCGCAGAAGATCCTGAAGGCGACGCTGGCTGATCTTGGGCCAAAGGCAATCGATCCGCGCCATGTCGAGCTCGTCAACAAGCTCGTGGATGAATTTGACCGCAAGGGCCGCAAGAACGGCAAGGGCTTCTATGAATATCCGCCAAAGCCGGCGAAAAAGCATCTGTGGCCGGGCCTCAAGGATCTCTTCCCGCAGCAGGATCCTGACAAGATCGATGTCAACGAGCTGAAGCAGCGCTTCCTCGTCACCATCGCGCTTGAAGCTGCGCGCGTGATGGAAGAAGGCATTGTGACGGATCCGCGTGAAGCCGATGTCGGCTCCATCCTGGCCTTCGGCTTTGCGCCTTATACAGGCGGAACGCTGTCCTATATTGACGGCATGGGGGCTGCGAATTTCGTCAAGCTCGCCAAGAAGCTGCAGAAGAAATACGGGGCCCAGTTCAAGGCGCCGAAGCTTCTCATCGACATGGCCGAGAAGGGCGACAATTTCTACAGCCGCTTTAACCCATATAAGGACGCCGTCAAACAGGCAGCGTGATTCGTAAGCCGTTCCAGGAAAAGCGGGCGCAGCTTTCTGTCCGGAACTGCGCAAACAACAGATTGGAGCAATTCAGAATTTCCATGAAATTTCTGAATTGCTCTATTGGGCGAGGCGGGCTCTGCATGTCCTGTTCCAACGGTTTGCCCAGCGGGACGGCATGCAGGGCCTTTCTGTCCGCCATGCAGCCGGGTCAGATATTGCGCCGATGTTGTGTCATGTACAGAGGCTGAAACTGTCCTGTTGCGACGGTTTTGCCATTTCAGGATGGAAACATGTCACAGTTTGATGACAGATCTTGCAACTTTAAGAAAAAATTCCCTGTTGCCCTATGCATATTGCATAAAATCTTATTGCCAATTAACCTTTCAGCAGGTAGTTGGATGAAATTGGGTTTAAAGTCCTAACCTACATTTCAGTTTGCAGCAGTGGCAGTCGTTGCGGTGTCTCATCTGCCGTATGTTTTCTGCCGCCAATGGATATGGCGAAATGAACAGGTCGCAAGATGATTTCTCATGAGAGCATATGGGCCGCGATTGACGCCTTGGCTGAGCGTCATTCGCTCAGTGCCTCCGGGCTTGCGCGACGAGCGGGGTTGGATCCAACGACCTTCAACAAGTCAAAACGCTATTCGCCGGATGGGCGCGCGCGCTGGCCGTCGACGGAATCGCTGGCGAAAGTCATGGAAGCCACCGGCGCCACGATTGATGAATTCATCCAGCTCATCAAGGGTGAAGGTGGCAACCAGCCCGATGGCGACTATACGCAGGATACGCGCTCCATTCCCCTGCTTGGCATGGCGGAAGCCGGTGTGGGCGGTTATTTCGATGATGCCGGTTTTCCGGCAGGCCAGGGCTGGGATATTGTTGAATTTCCGGCCAAGTCGGGGGAAATGGTCTATGCGCTTGAAGTGTCGGGCGAGTCCATGATGCCGCTTTACCGCGATGGCGATACGCTGATTGTCGCGCCCAACGCGCCGGTGCGCCGTGGTGACCGGGTGGTTGTCCGCACCAAGGAGGGCGAGGTCATGGCAAAGATCCTGCACCGCCAGACACCGCGCACGATCGAACTGCATTCTTTCAATCCGGACCATCCAAACCGTGTCTTTGACAGCAAGGATATTGAGTGGATCGCCCGCATTCTCTGGGCAAGTCAGTGATGTTTGCCTTGTCAAGCAGGGGGCGCGGTGAGGCCATTGCAGGCGCGCTTGCCATTGTCGTTGGCCTGTTATTGGCGGCCTGTTTTCTTTCGCCGTTCTGGGGTGCGCTCGACCGGCCGGTTGGCGTGATTGAAACTGGCGATGATGGTGCAAACAATCAGGGCATTGTCATCGAACATTTCGATTATACCGAGCCGGGAGAGGGAACGGCACAGCCAGAGGAAACAGGGGCTTCGGATGCGCAGGCCGATCTCGTGTCGCCGCCTGAGCCGGCGGAACCTGCCCCGCAGGAGCCGATCGGGCAGAGTTCGTCATTGAGCGATCCTGGTCAGGCTGCAGCACCTACTGCAGACAGCGTGACGGCGGATGCGCCGATGCGGCTTCTGCCCCTGCCGGTCGCCTTGGCTGCCGGGCGGATTGAAAGCAGGCAGCTCATCATTGATCTGGAAGGCATTGCGGTGTTGCCGGTTGATACGCAATGCACATCTCCATCCGGCATTGTCTGGCCCTGCGGCAGGCATGCCCGCACAGCCTTTCGCCAATGGTTGCGGGGCCGCGCCATCATGTGCCGTCTGCCCGACAATGCGGCTGCGCAGGCGCTTGTCACGCAATGCAGGCTCGGCAATGAAGATGCGGCAGAGTGGCTGGTCGAAAATGGCTGGGCCAAAGCCCTGCCTGACGGGGCCTATGCCGAAGCCATGCGTCTGGCCGAGGCGCAAAAACGCGGCATTTATGGTGAAAAGCCAGCATCCGACCTGCCGGAACTTAGGCATGAGGCGAATCCTGCGGACAATACGCCATCGCTGCCTGCTGCGGCACCGGTGGAATCGGCGCCACTGCCTGAAGGTGACTTTCCCCCCATGCCTGCACCGCCTGCCGGGCAATGATCTGTCTTGATCAATTCCTGATTGTTGACCGTCCGATCCTGATGCGGCCTGATTTGACATGCAGGCTGCGGGGGCAGCCATGCTTGTGCGTGTCTTTCCTTTGCCGGCTGATATGTTGCCTGATAGTTGCAGCTTCCATTTAAAAATGCAGTTTTCACAAAAAGTAGGGCATATGTCGCTTTATGCGGCTGAAACCGCTCGGTTTCTGTGGCAAAGTTACGGCATTCTCGCGGCAATATTGTGTCGCAGGAGCCAAAGGCCTTGCTGATGGCAGCGCATGAACACAGCCTTTCCGGCGTGGAGCAAAGTCTTCTGCCGGCAAGGTTTCGGCATTGCAGCATCATTCAGGGCAGTTTTTACAAGATCGCGCAGATTGTGCGAATCTTAGGAGGATCAATGCTGGAGAAGCTGTTCAAATTACAGGAAAACGACACGACCATCAGGACGGAAATCGTCGCGGGTCTGACCACCTTCCTGACCATGTCCTATATCATCTTCGTCAATCCGGAGATTCTTTCCACCACGGGCATGGACCGCAATGCGGTTTTCGTTGCGACCTGTCTGGCCGCAGCACTTGGTTCTATCATCATGGCCTTTGCCGCGAACTGGCCGATTGGCATGGCTCCGGGCATGGGACTGAATGCATTTTTCGCTTTCACCGTTGTCGGTGCTTTGGGCTTCAGCTGGCAGCAAGCGCTTGGTGCCGTGTTCATTTCCGGCATCATCTTCCTGCTTTTGACCATCACGGGCGTTCGCCGCTGGATGGTGGATGGCATTCCGCTGTCGCTGCGCAGCGCCATTGCCGCCGGTATTGGCATGTTCCTTGGCCTGATCGGACTGAAATCGGCAGGTATTGTGGTTGATAATGAGGCAACCCTGGTCAATCTCGGCGATCTGACCCAGTCTGGCCCATTGCTTGCCATTGCCGGCTTCTTCATCATTGCCATTCTGGACGGCCTCAAGATCCGCGGCGCAATCCTGATCGGTATTCTCGCCGTCACGATCATTTCGATCCTATTCGGCTTCAGCCAGTTCAATGGCCTGTTTTCCATGCCGCCAAGCATTGCGCCGACCTTCCTGCAGCTCGACATTCTGGGCGCGCTGCATACGGGCCTGCTTTCGGTCATTGTTGTTTTCGTTCTGGTGGAAGTTTTTGACGCGACAGGCACGCTGATTGGCGTTGCCAAGCGTGGCAATCTGATCGAACCGGGCAAGCCAAGCAATCTTGGCCGGGCACTGTTTGCCGACAGTGTCGCCATTCTGGGCGGTTCGCTGATCGGTACCTCGTCGACGACGGCCTATGTGGAAAGCGCTTCCGGTGTCCAGGCTGGCGGCCGCACCGGCCTGACGGCGCTGGTCATTGCCGTCCTGTTTCTGGCAGCCCTGTTCATCTCGCCCCTGGCAGGATCGGTGCCTGCTGTCGCAACGGCACCAGCACTTGTCTATGTTGCCTGTCTGATGATGCGCGAGCTGTCGGAAATTGAATGGGATGACGTTACGGAAGCCGCCCCTGCCGCACTGACGGCGCTGGCCATTCCGCTGACCTATTCGATTGCCAATGGTCTTGCCTTCGGTTTCATCAGCTATGTTGTGCTGAAACTCTTCACGGGCAGGGTTGCCCAGATCCATCCGGCAACCTGGATCGTGGCGATCCTGTTCGTCATCCGTTTTGCCTTCTTTGCACATTAATCGTCAGGGCCCGGTCTCTGCCGGGCCCTTGCTCCACAGATCATGAGGGTCGGCATGACATCCCCATCAGAACTGGCATTGCTTGAAAAACTGATTGACGTCATTGAACGGGGCATTCTCCCGCTGACGGAAAAGGGGGTGGCGGCAGGCAACAAGATCTTTGGCGCAGCGCTTCTGCGCAAATCCGATCTGTCGCTTGTGCTGGCCGAGACCAATAATGAAACCGAAAACCCGCTCTGGCATGGCGAAATCCACACGCTGAAGCGCTTTTATGAACTGCCGGAAGCGGCACGCCCCGACACCAGGGACATGGTGTTTCTTTCCACGCATGAACCGTGCTCCATGTGTCTTTCGGCCATTACGTGGAGCGGTTTTGACAATTTCTATTACCTGTTCAGCCACGAAGATTCGCGCGATGCCTTTGCGATCCCGCATGATCTGCGCATTCTGAAGGAAGTCTTCAGGCTGGAGCCGGGCGGCTATAACCGCACCAATGCGTTCTGGCACAGCCATTCCATTCCGCAAATGGTGGCAGCGCTGCCGGAGCCTGATCGCAGCCGGCTTGAAAGGCGGCTTGATGCAATCCGCACCAGATATGATGCCTTGTCGCAGGCCTATCAGTCCGGCAAGCAAGGCAATGCCATTCCGCTGAACTGATGCGGGATCAGGCACCACGCATCATTGTGATGGGGGTTTCCGGCTCGGGAAAATCCACGATTGGCGCGCTGCTGGCAACAAGGCTTGCCCTGCCTTTCGTGGAAGGCGATGGGCTGCATCCGGCAGACAATATCGCCAGAATGCGCGCCGGCATTGCGCTGCAGGATGAAGACCGCTGGCCATGGTTTGACCGTGTTGCAGAGCAGCTGGCGCTTGCCGAACAGGGCGTGGTCATTTCCTGCTCGGCGCTCAAAAAGGCCTATCGCGATTATCTGCGCGAAAAAGCTGGTGCAGCCTTGCACTTTGTCTTTCTCGATACTGCATCGGTTGACCTGCCATCGCGCCTGCAAGGGCGAACAGGGCATTTCATGCCGGTGAGCCTGATCGAAAGCCAGCTTGCCACACTGGAAGCGCCGGAGAACGAGGATCTGGTGCTGACAGTTGATGCCG
The DNA here is from genome assembly GCF_042653845.1 of Daeguia caeni. NCBI lineage: Bacteria > Pseudomonadati > Pseudomonadota > Alphaproteobacteria > Hyphomicrobiales > Brucellaceae > Daeguia > Daeguia caeni. The sequence goes on from NZ_JBHSEL010000106.1 coordinate 12,225, forward strand.
CGGCAAAGCCTGACACAATCATGGCTGCATGTATCAACTGGCTGAGCAAGGGCGGCGGGATGCAATGGCCGCAGAAATCATCGAAAAATCATTATAAATTATTCAAATAATTATAAAAATTCTTGATTTTTATGCGTGTGAGAACGGTTTTGCAGGCAAATCGGTTGGCGGGTAGGCATGATCTGGCTAAAATCGCCATCCGGATTTTATTCAGCAATTATTCATCTGGCGTCCTTCATGGTGTCATCATTCGTTGAGAACCTCAGTAAGGAAAGCGGCAGGGGAGAGGTAAATTGCTTATCATGTTGAAGAAGATGATGGTTGGTCTGGTCAGCGTCAGCTTTCTGGCTGGAGCAGTAGCGCCGACCATGGCTGCGCCAATGGTTCGCCCCGCAATCAGCACGGACAATGCAAATCTTGAACTGGTACAGGAGCGCTGGCGCAGGCCACCGCCGCGGCCGGGCTGGGGCCCGGGCCCGGGTATGCGTCCGCGTCCGCCAATGGGGCCTGGTCCGGCATGGCGGCCTGGCCCACGTCCTCGCCCCGGCTACTGGAATGGTCATCGCGGTTATCGCTATTATCGTCCGGGCTATCGCCGGGGTCATGATGGCTGGTGGTATCCGCTGGCGGCTTTTGGTCTTGGTGCTGCGATCGGCGGCATGCTTGCCGCACCGCCACCGCCACCGCCGGCCTATCGTGTCCATAGCCGCCATGAAGCCTGGTGCTATAACCGTTACCGCTCTTACCGGGCGTCGGATAATACCTATCAGCCCAATCGTGGCCCACGCAAACAGTGCATTTCGCCCTATTCCCGGTAAGTTGCGCGACCATCTGCCAATTCAGGCCGTCCCGGTGTTCCGGGCGGCCTGATTATTTGAGGGTAACCTCTAGCCGGCGCGTAACAGCCTGATCGCCTCATCGCGGCTGAAAAGATAAAGCAGAATGCGCAGTGCCTTGCCGCGTTCGCTTTCAAGGTCGGGGTCGCTTGCCAGAATATAGCGCGCATCCTTGCGGGCGATTTCCAGAAGGTCGCCATGCGCCTCAACCGAGGCAAGGCGAAAACCGGGGGTGCCGGATTGGCGCGTGCCGAGCAGCTCGCCTTCGCCGCGCAGTTTCAGGTCTTCCTCGGCAATGCGAAAACCGTCTTCGGTTTCGCGCATGACCTTCAGCCGCGCTTCGGCGATCTCACCCAGCGGTCCCTTGTATAACAGCAGGCAGGTCGATGGTTTGTCGCCACGGCCGACGCGCCCGCGCAACTGGTGCAGTTGTGCCAGGCCAAAACGCTCGGCATGTTCGATGACGATGATGGTGGCATCCGGCACGTCAACGCCAACCTCGATCACTGTGGTGGCAATCAGCAACCGTGTTTCACCCTGTTTGAAGGCACGCATGGCCTCGTCCTTTTCCGCACCTGTCATGCGGCCATGGATCAGGCCGATACGGTCACCGAAAACGGGCTTCAGGCTTTCAAAACGTTCTTCGGCCGATGTCAGTTCAACCGCTTCCGACTCTTCCACCAGCGGGCAGATCCAGTAGATCTTCTGTCCGTCGGCTATAGCCTTGCGTATGCGTTCGACCAGTTCGCCCAGGCGTTCCATGGACACGATGGCCGTGGTGATCGGCTGGCGGCCGGCCGGTTTTTCGGTGAGTTTTGACACGTCCATATCGCCGAAAGCGGTCAGAACCAGCGTGCGCGGAATGGGGGTTGCGGTCATCACCAGCATATCGGGGGCCGTGCCCTTGGCCGTCAGCATCAGCCGCTGATGCACGCCAAAGCGGTGCTGTTCATCAATGATGACAAAGACCAGGTCGTGATATTCAACCTTTTCCTGAAACAGCGCATGGGTGCCGATGATGATATGGATCTCACCGCTCTTCAGCCCTTCCAGCACGGTAGTTCTTTCGCGTCCCTTTTCCCGGCCCGTGAGAAGCGCAACCTTCAGACCGGCTTTTTCAGCCAGAGGGGCTATTGTCGCAAAATGCTGCCTTGCCAGCACTTCTGTTGGTGTCATCAGCGCTGACTGGCCGCCTGATTCTGCCGCATGCGCCATGGCAAGCAGGCCAACCACGGTCTTGCCGGAACCGACATCGCCCTGCAGCAGGCGCAGCATGCGGTTGGGGGATTTGAGATCTGTTATAATGTCACGGACTGCCTGTTCCTGTCCACGGGTCAGGCGATAGGGCAGGTGGCGCAGAATTTCGGTGGTAATGCGCCCTGTACCCTGCAAGGGACGGCCGGAAAGACGGCGCGTTTTTGCGCGCACCATGGCAAGGGCAAGCTGGCCGGCCAGAAACTCATCATAGGCAAGCCTGCGCCGGACGGGGCTTTCAAGCGCAATATCGGATGGATCCTGCGGCTGATGCAGCGTTTGCAGGGCCTGCATGAAGTCGGGAAAACGTTCGCGCGCGATAAGCGGCGCATCGATCCACTCGGGAAGAATGGGCACGCGTGTCAATGCTTCCCGGATCGCGCGCGCAAGCGTCTTTGACGAAAGCCCCGCGGTCAGCGGATAGACTGGCTCGATCAACGGCAGATTGGCGGCATCATCAAGACTTGCGATATAATCCGGGTGCACCATGCTGGCGCGGCCGTTGAACCATTCCACCTTGCCCGACACGATGACGCTTTCGCCTTCCGGCAGCATTTTTTGCAGCCAAGGCAATTGCGCGTAGAAGAAGGTCAGCGCGATTTCGCCCGTATCATCATGAGCAATCACCCGATGGGGCACATTGTTCCGGCCCTTGGGGGCGGGTTGATGCTGGTCAACCACCACTTCCAGCGTAACGACGGCGCCTTCTGGCGCATGGGCGATGCCCGGGCGGTTGCGCCGGTCGATGACATTGTGCGGCGGCAGAAACAGCAACTGCCCCACCTTTGGCTCGGAGCCGGGCGCATCCGTGCCCAGCAATTTGCCAAGCAGGGCTGCCACTTTCGGGCCAATGCCGGGAAGCGAGCGGACAGATGCAAAGAACGGATCAAGCAAGGATGGGCGCATGGTCAGAGCTTTAACTGCTTCACGCGTTGACGCAAGCTTTTACATGGCGTTTTGTACACTTTTTGTTCTGATAAAACAGGTTCCCACTGGCGCGATAGATGCTATATAGCGGCTCACGAAATTCATCATGGGAACGGCAAAATGACAGGCAGCACACTTTCGACAGCAAATCTTGATGTGCGGCGTCGCAAGCTTTTGTTTCGCGCCTGGCATCGCGGCATGCGCGAGATGGATCTTGTTCTCGGCCAGTATGCCGATAAATATATTACGGACTTCACCGATGCGCAGCTTGATGAATTTGAGCGCATTCTGGAAGTGCTCGACCGCGACCTGTTCAAATGGGTGACGGGCGAAAGCGAGATTCCGGTCGAATTTGATACGCCGCTTTTCCGTGACATTGTCGCTTTCCGCGACCGCATAGAATTCTGAGTCATCCATGCCCGTTTTCAGCAAACTCGGTCTCAAGCCCAATCTGAACAGCAAGGCTGGACGCCATATCGTGATCGACGGCGTTGCCGATGGTTACGAGGCGTTTTGTCTTGCGCGTCTGGTGGAAGAGATCGGTGCGCGTGGGCCAATCATGTATGTTGTCCGCGATGGACAGCGCATTGCGGATCTGGAACAGGTCTTGGGCTTTGTTGCACCGGAATTGCCGTTGCTGCATCTGCCAGCATGGGACTGTCTGCCCTATGACCGGGTGTCACCCGGGGCGGATGCCTCTGCACGCAGGCTTTCTGCGCTTGGTGCATTGGCAGAACTCAAAAAGGCGCCGCATCCGGCCCTCATCCTGACCACTGCCAATGCGATTCTGCAGAAATTGCCGCCACAGGCAGCCATAGCCGAACAGGCGATTTCCGCACGCCCTGGCAATCAGCTCGACATGAATGCGCTGGCCGCACGCCTTGAGCGCAATGGTTTCGAGCGCGTCTCGGCCGTGCGCGATGTCGGCGAATATGCCGTGCGTGGTGGCATTCTGGATCTGTTTGCACCGGGCGCGGAAGAACCGCTGCGGCTTGATTTTTTCGGCGATACGCTGGAGACCATCCGCGCCTTTGACCCGGCAACCCAGCGCACGACAGGCACGCGCAAGGAATTCGTGCTGCAGCCGATGAGCGAAATCACGCTCTCGCCGGAAATGATCAGCCGTTTCCGTAAGAATTATGTCGCCATGTTTGGCGCGCCGCAGCGTGATGATGCCCTCTATCAGGCCATTAGCGAAGGCCGCCGCTTCGCCGGCATGGAACATTGGCTGCCCTTGTTCTACGAGCATCTGGAAACGGTGTTTGACCATGCCGGGCCCATGCCGGTGGTGTTTGACCATCTGGTGCAGGAGGCGCTGACCGAGCGCCACACCATGGTCGTTGACCATTATGAGGCGCGCCTGCGGCAGGCGGAAGGCAAGGAGCCGGGCAGCGATGCCGTGCCATACAAGCCGGTCAAGCCGGAGACGCTTTATCTGACGCCGCATGAAGTGGAGGCGATCGTTTCGGCTGACCGCCTGCGCATTGATCTGACACCGTTTGGTGCGCCGGAAGTCTCTGACCGCACGATTGTGCATGTCGATGTGCATAAGGGGCGCAATTTTGCCGAAGAACGCGCGGCAACCGATGTCAACCTGTTTGAAGCAGTGGTGAAATTCATCGCGGACTTGCGCGCAGCCGGCAAGAAGGTGCTGGTTGCCGCCTGGTCTGAAGGCTCGCTCGACCGCCTGTTGCAGGTACTGGAAGAGCATGGGCTGGACAAGATCGAGCGGGTTGACCGGCTTTCCACCGTCAAGGCGCTGTCCCGTGATAAAATAACGGCGGCAGTGCTGGCAGTTGAAAACGGCTTTGATGCAGGCGATCTGGTTGTGGTCGCCGAACAGGACATTCTGGGTGACAGGCTGATCCGGCGTTCGAAACGGCGCAGGCGTGAGCAGGATTTCATTTCGGAAGTCGCCTCGCTCACGGCAGGCGATATTGTCGTCCATGTCGATCACGGTATTGGCCGCTTTGTCGGCCTCAAGACAATCACTGCTGCGGGTGCGCCGCATGATTGTCTGGAAATTCACTATGCCGGTGATGACCGCCTGTTCCTGCCGGTTGAAAATATCGAACTTCTGTCGCGTTACGGTTCGGAAGCATCGGATGCGGTGCTCGACAAGCTTGGCGGCGGCGCATGGCAGGCGCGCAAGGCAAAGCTGAAAAAACGCCTGCTGGAAATTGCCGGCCATCTCATCCAGATCGCGGCAGAGCGCCAGATGCGTGGCGCACCTGTGCTGACACCGCCGGAAGGGCTTTATGCCGAATTTGCAGCACGTTTCCCTTATGATGAAACCGAAGACCAGTTGAATGCCATCGAGGCGGTCAGCGATGATCTGGCCTCGGGCAAGCCGATGGATCGCCTGATCTGCGGTGATGTCGGTTTCGGCAAGACGGAAGTGGCGCTGCGCGGGGCCTTCATTGCGGCAATGAACGGGATGCAGGTGGTGGTGGTTGTGCCGACCACGCTTCTGTCGCGCCAGCATTTCAAGACCTTCTCGACGCGGTTTCACGGGCTGCCGGTCAATGTCGCCCATGCGTCACGGCTGGTCAGCGCCAAGGAACTGGCTCAGACCAAGAAGGGGCTGGAAGAGGGTACGGTCGATATTGTTGTCGGCACCCATGCACTGCTTGGCAGCTCCATCAAGTTCAAGAATCTCGGCCTGCTCATCATCGATGAGGAGCAGCATTTCGGCGTCAAGCACAAGGAACGGCTGAAGGAACTGAAGACGGATGTGCATGTGCTGACACTGTCGGCAACGCCAATTCCACGCACCCTGCAGCTTGCGCTGACGGGCGTGCGCGAATTGTCGCTGATCACCACGCCGCCGGTTGACCGCATGGCTGTGCGCACCTTCGTCTCGCCGTTCGATCCGCTGGTGGTCCGTGAAACTCTGCTGCGCGAACGTTATCGCGGCGGGCAGAGCTTTTATGTCGTGCCGCGCATTGCCGATCTCAGCGAAATTCAGGATTTCCTGCGCGACCATGTGCCGGAACTGAAAGTGGCGGTGGCGCATGGCCAGATGGCGCCGGGCGTGCTCGATGACATCATGAACGCCTTCTATGACGGGCAATATGATGTGCTGCTTTCAACCACGATCGTTGAATCAGGCCTCGATATTCCAACAGCCAATACGATGATTGTTCATCGCGCCGATATGTTCGGCCTAGCGCAGCTTTACCAGCTGCGCGGTCGTGTGGGGCGCTCGAAGCAGCGCGCCTTTGCACTGTTCACCTTGCCTGCCGGACGCACCCTGACCCAGACGGCCGAACGCCGATTGAAGGTGCTGCAATCGCTCGACACGCTTGGTGCGGGTTTCCAGCTTGCCAGCCACGACATGGATATACGCGGTGCGGGTAATCTCCTGGGTGAGGAGCAGTCTGGCCATATCAAGGAAGTCGGTTTCGAGCTTTACCAGCAGATGCTGGAAGAAGCGGTGGCAACGCTGAAGGGTTCGGCCAAGGTCGAGGACAGCCAGTGGTCGCCGCAGATTTCCATTGGAACCGCGGTGATGATCCCCGAATCTTATGTGCCCGATCTGCAATTGCGTCTTGGTCTTTATCGTCGTCTGGCCGATCTGGAAGAACCGCAGGAAATCGATGCCTTTGGCGCCGAACTGATCGACCGCTTTGGCCCGATGCCGGAGGAAGTGCAGCACTTGCTCAAGATCGTCTATATCAAGGCACTGTGTCGTCGCGCCAATGTCGAAAAACTGGATGCCGGCCCGAAGGGCGTGGTCATCCAGTTCCGCAATGCAACCTTCAACAATCCGGTTGGTCTGGTGAAGATGATTGGCGAGCAGGGCTCAATGGCCAAGATCAGGCAGGACCAGAGCATCGTCTTCATTCGCGACTGGCCGACCCCAGAAAAGCGATTGAATGGCTCGGCCGTTATCATGACGCAACTTGCCAAAATTGCGGGTGCGTGATGTACGTGCCGCTTTCGGCTGGATATGGATATGAGTTGCAACAAGTGGCATGAAAGCAATCAGCCCTTGCACGGTCCATTGCATTTATCCATATCCGACATTGATCTATTCATAGATACAATATTACATTCCATGTATTTACGTCAGAATCCTCTTTCAATTCCGTGAAACACAAGCATATCTCTCCTTCCAGACTGAGTGAAGTCAGGTAACGCGTTCTATCTGAATTCTAAATCTTGTAACATTTATTTATTTCGACTGTCTCGAATATAAAATAGCATGGTCAGAAATATTTCTAATATGAATAGAATAATTTTATGTAATTTTTCCCTGATAGGTAAAACCTGTATTGCCGCAATTTGTAATAAAAAAGTTTTTCAGGCAAGAAAATGTTTAATATCATTGAATTCACGGTGTTTATATAATTTCTTGCACTCCAAAAGGAGTAGTCAATATTACCTTGTGTTATCTTGTCTGCGAGTAAGATGTTCCTCGCGCTGGATTGCACCAATGACTCATCGATAACAAATTTATTTTTTGGTGTCTTGAAGATGAAATAGCACGGTGTCCCAAATATGCTTTAAAATTTTGAATTAAGTTGAATTTGTGAAAGGTGATAAAAATAATTATGTAATATTATTACGATAATTATTGGGTTGATTATCTATTTAAGCTTTAAAGTTGCTGTGTAAGGAATCAATAATCCAATTAATTTCATCAATCTGTTCTTTGTTGCGTGATTGTAATTTAATCGTGTTTGATGATCAAAAGGATGATTTCCGAATCGTCCTTTAATTGATCATGCAGACAGGGCTCGGATCGTCAATTTTAATTATTGCCATGTATTTTGTTTTGTTATTATTATATATTTCATTTTATAGAAATTCTACAAATGTGAAATATATATTTTACAGTAAAGAGTAATATGTAGAAGTTTCTTGTTTGATAGTTTTCATTATATATGACGTCATTCCCGTATGTTGTGGTAAGATGTCCAAATCCGCTGTAATCAAGAAGGGGGGGGCAGGTTCGGGAGGTCGGGACTATGGGTGCTTGTGATCTGCACGGTGAGCCCGCTAAACTTTCTTTGCGTGTTTGGGCGCAGTCCACCTCTCTTGTGGGGGGAGGCAAGTTTAATCCGGGCAAACTTGCAGCAACCGGATACTTCTTGATTGCACGTTCTCTTGGTTGAAGATACATATATCATCGCCAATCAAACAAAGTATTGTTTGAATGATTTATGTATAATTATAATATTATTGTAATTGTAATAGTTATTTGATGGATATCAATCCATTGAATCAACATAAAAATAAATCAAAAAATATTTCCATGATTGTTTGTTATACTGTTTTACGGCCTAAAAAACTCCCAAATATTAACATCTGAATCGTCAGTTGCGTCTGCCATGCATACAAGATATTTTCCGTCATGGCCTGACCCCATAGGGTGGTCCGGTTTCAATCTTAGTTCATGTTCGGCCTTGGGGCTATTGCCTGGGCAGATGACGGTGC
>NZ_JBHSEL010000107.1:0-21434 GCF_042653845.1 Daeguia caeni
CTCCCAACTAGCCAGTAGTTTGAATCATATTTTAATCGAAAGGGGAATCCCTTTCGATTCCATCAAAATGTGAGTTGCTCTAGGGCAGTTCAGCGGTTTCGTGAAAATCTGAATTGCGCAAGAACAGACGCCCGGAACCAGACCGGATCCGGAAATGACCAAACAGGAAAGCAAAAAAGAAAAAGGCCGCGCGGGAGGAGGATGCGCGGCCTGATCTTGAATACGGCGATTGGGAGGAGGAGTACCGTATTCCCATCGAGTTTTGGGAGGAGGAGTAAACTCGATGACTGAATATTTAGCGGGAACAGTCACTTCCAACAATGCCTAATATTGCATATCTGTCATGCAATTTCGGGCATGCTCAAAAAATCGGCATATACGAATATAGGGCACGCAATGTGCAGCCACTGCGTGCGCCTATACGAAAAGCCCGTATTTTCTTAATTATTTCAATGCTATAGGCCATATGGCCGGTATAGCAGATGGGCAATCAGTGGTGCTGCCAGTACATTGACCAGACCAACCAGCACCATGACCAGACCGGCGATTGAACCTTCCTCCCGGCCAATCTGGTGTGCCTTGGCAACGCCTGCGCCATGGGCCCCCATGCCAAACAGCGCGCCGCGGGCCAATGCCGTGCGGATGGGAAGCCAGTTCAGCATGACTTCACCGAGTGCAGCGCCAAATACGCCGGTGAGCACAACAAAGATTGCCGTCAGATCCGGCGTGCCGCCAATACCGCCCGAAACCGTCATGGCAAAGGGCGTGCTCATGGAACGTGGCAGAAGGCTCAGGCGGATGGCTTCATTAAGCCCCAGAAGCTGGGCCAGCACCCATGCCGACAGCATGGCAACCGAACTGCCGACCAATACCCCCACCATCAGCACCAACCAGTAACGACGGATGGTGGCGCGCTGCTGGAAAATTGGAATGGCGAAGGCAACCGTTGCCGGTCCTAGCAAGGCAACCAGCCAATGGGTTGCGTTGAAATAGCCGCTATAGTCGGCGTTGAGCCCAATCACCAGGGCAATCAGCAGAAGCGGCGTCACGCCGAGCGGTGTCAGCCACCATTTCGGAAAACGGCGGTAAAGGCGTTTGGCAGCAAGATAAAGCAGGATCGTTGCCGCCGACCAGAACAGCGTTGCCACGTAAGGGTTGGCGAGTATCGCCGTAAATGTATCAGCGGGCAGCATGGCGCATACTCCAGCGCAGGCAAAGATCAACAGTCAGCGCCGTAATGCTCATGACCGTGACCGTGCCAAGCAGGATTACGGTCATGATCTTGACGCCAAGAAGGCCAATCAGTTCGCGGTGGTCGAGCACGGCCAAGACCGCAGGCACAAAGAACAGCAGCATTTCGGCCAGAAACCAGTCTGCACCACGCTTCATGCTGAACAGGCTGATGCGGCCGCTCAACAACAGCGCGAGAACCAGCATCATGCCGACAACGCCGCCGGGAATCGGCAGATGCACCAGACGAACAATGCCCTCGCCCAGCAGCCAGAACGCAGACAAGGTTCCAATCTGCATAAGGCGGCTTTGATGCAGCGCATAACGAAAGCGGATCAGTAAGTCATGTGCGTTCATTGTTCTGTTCCAATGCGAAGTGCATGAATTTCTGGATTGAATATAGGGCGAACCGTATTATTCTTGAAATGAATTGATTTCATTTCATCTATTCCAGATTGGAATATCATATGAACCTGCGCAGTTTTCAGGCCTTCATCGAAGTCGTGCGGCAGAACGGATTTTCCGCCGCCGCCCGCACCATCAATGCCACCCAGTCCACCGTCAGCAAGGCGGTGAAGCAGCTTGAAGACGAGCTGGGGCTTGTGCTGCTTGATCGGCAGGTCAATCCGGCGCGACTGACGGCGGCGGGCGAGATCGTCTATCGCCGTGCTCTTGCCATACTTGCCGAAAGGGATGACATGCTGGCCGAACTTGATGAATTGCGCGGCCTCAAACGCGGGCTTTTGCGGCTTGGGCTGCCACCGATCGGCTCCAGCGTTCTGTTTGCGCCAATCTTTGCCGATTATACCAGTCAGCACCCCGATATTGACATTCAGCTGGTCGAGCATGGCAGCAAGCGGCTGGAGGAGCTGCTTCTGGCCGGCGATGTGGAGCTTGCCGCCTCGCTTTTGCCGGTTGCAAGCGATTTTGAGTGGCAGGATGTGCAGCGCGAACCCGTGGTGGCGCTGTTGCCAGCCAGCCATCCGCTTGCCGCCCGGGACAGTGTTACGCTCGGCGATATTGCCGATCAGCCCTTCATTCTGTTCGAAAGCGGTTTTGCGCTCAATCATATCATTCTCGATACATGCCGTAGGGACGGCATCATTCCCAATGTCGCCGTGCGCTCCAGCCAGATCGACTTCATCGTCGAACTCGTTGCCGCCGGTATGGGGATCGGATTTCTGCCGTTGATGATTGCCGAGCAGCGCCATCATAATGGCGTGCGCATCCGCCACATCAGGGGATCCGATCTCAGCTGGCACATGGCGCTGATCTGGCGCAAGGGCGCCTTTCTGTCCCACGCCGCGCGTGCATGGCTTTCACTTTGCGCGCAAAAGCGTAATGCAGCTTCAGGCGAAACCAGACAGACAGCCGGCCAGACTTGAAACCCGTCCATCACGACCTATCTTAGAAGAACCTGCCATAATGGGTGCTATCGCCCTCGCAATGACCGAATGCTGCTCTTGCAAGCCTTATGGCGAAAGAAGGAGGCAACGATGGAAGGTCAGGTCATCTTTTACAAGAACGACAGAATTATCTACCGGCACACGATTGATGTGCAGGAAGACGACTATTCAAAGGGTGTAAACGATGCCCTTATCGCCTTCCAGCGCAACTTTGCCGGTTTTGATCTGGCAAATGACGACATCCATATCCGGTTCAGGAAACCTGGCGAAATATAAGCCTGCCCCAGCCTGAGCACTTGATCAGGCATTGACAAACAGGGCCGCACCGCGTGTTGCCTTGCCGGCCTTTGCGGACGCTGTCTTGCGCTTGGCGATGACGGCGTCTGCCTTGAAGGCCTCGCGGGCCACCCGGTAAATGTCGGCATGCGTCATGCCGATATCCTTGAGTTCGCGTGCATCAAATTCGCTGAGTTCAGCAAGGTTGCGGCGATATTCCATCCAGCGGCGAAAATATGAGCGAAGGTCCATTTCAGTTCCCCTATGGTTCTTGCCTTCCTCCCACAGACCAGTCTGTATCTCCTGCCACAAAATGAGAAGTGCAGATAGTGCATGGCTGCCTTGCCATTTGCGCCTGCGCCCGGATCCCATCTCGTTCAACCTGCCTACAACTTTTTATTATGTGCTTTCATTCCGACTGTTTCGGAGCTAAAGCGGCCCCAGTGCAGAGAAGAGCACTGCAAAGGATGACATCGATTCAGCGTTGCAACTTAAAATAATGAAAAAACAGCTTTTTATTGTCGGCAATGCGCCCCTGTCACGTGATTTATCCAGTGAAGTTGATGCAGCAGATTATGTGGTTCGTTTCAATGAGCCATCAAAACCATTCGGTTTGAGTGGTACCCGCACCGATCTTCTGATGCTGGTTACATCCGGCAAGGCGGCACAACGGCATGTGCAGGATCCGCAATTTCTCCTCACGCCGACATTCAGGGCGGCCAGGGAAGTGATGTTTGTCTATCATCCGAGCATCATTCGTCGCTATCACCCCAAGCCCAACATATTGTCGCGCCTGAAAGGTCATCGCGATGACTGGACCATGCAGACGATTGAAGTCGTTGGCAATGCTGGCAAGCCAATCCGCATCATGCCTCCGGAATTCTATATTGACGGCTGCCTGGAGCTGGGAATTACCGAGGAAAACATGCGCAAGATTTTTCCAAGCACCGGCTTTTTGGGCATTTGGCACATGCTGAAACAATGCCCGGCAGAAGACTGGGATATCCGGATCTGCGGCTTTACGTGGCAAGGCTGGAAAAGACATGCCTGGACTGCCGAACGTGCCTGGGTTGAACGCCATATGGAAACCGGGCGCATCATCAAGGTGGACTGACCAAAGCCCCATGCATGGCGCCAGCCAGCAGAGCAATCATGCACGCGCGGCTCTGTACGCGCGTCGACTCATGCGCTAAAGACTGCAGGATGATATTCATGCGGGGCTCCGGCGGATTGCAAGGCGGCCTTCCGCAAGCCGGATGCAGGAAAACGGAGGGTGCTTCGCATGGACAGACAGGATCACGCGCATCCTTGCCCTTCTGAGCAGAACCTGCAGGACTTGAACATCAAGGCCTTCATCATCCATCTTGCGCGGGCAGAAGATCGTCTGCCGCAGGTGGAACGGCTGATTGCCGGCCTGCCTGTCAGGACAGAAATTGTTAGCGCCGTTGACGGGCGCATGCTTGACCAGGCGACAATCGCGCAGGTCTATCGGCGCAGGCTGCATCGCCCCGTCTATCCTTTTGCATTGAGTGTCGATGAGATTGCCTGTTTCCTGTCACACCGCAAGGCGTGGCAGGCCATTGTGGATCAGAATCTCGATGCGGGGCTTGTGTTTGAGGATGACGTGGCGCTGACATCCGATTTTCCCAATGCCCTTGCAGCGGCACTCAGCGTGCTTGACAAGGACAGTTTCATCCGCCTGCCTTTCCGCGACAGGGAAAGCGGCCTGGAAGTCCTGACCCGTAATGGTACGCGCATCATTGTGCCCTGTCCGGTCGGGCTTGGCATGGTGGCGCAGATCATAGGCCGCAATGCAGCGCGAAAACTGCTCGACGCGACCCAAAGCTTTGACCGCCCGGTTGACACCACGGCCCAGATGTTCTGGGTAACAGGTGTAAAACCACTCTCGGTGCTTCCTGGCGGCGTTACCGAAATTTCGCGTGAACTTGGCGGCAGCACCATACAAAAGCGCCGTTCCTTGCCTGATAAGCTGAAACGTGAGATTTTGCGGCCGCTTTACCGCTGGAAAATCAAATCACGTTCGCTTTCGGCTGATTGAGGATTGCCGTGCCCATACCTGTCCTGCTTTACCACCAGATCGATATCCCGCCCCGGCATCGCCAGCCCTTTCGCAGCATGACCGTTCATCCGAAGCGTTTCCGCAGCCAGATGGCATGGCTTAAGCGGCTGGGCTATCAGGGCCTGTCCTTGCGCGATGCCCTGCCTTATCTTTATGGCGGCAAACAGGGCAAGGTTGCCGTCATCACCTTTGATGACGGGTTTGAAAATGTCTTCCGCACCGCCCTGCCCATTTTGCAGGAATTCGGCTTTACTGCGACCAATTATTTCGTCGTCAACCAGCTTGGCGGCTATAATCAATGGGATCAGAAAATCGGTGTTCCCAGAGCCAGTTGCATGAGCATTGCGGAAATGCGTGAATGGGCCGAGCTCGGCCATGAGGTTGGCTCCCATACGCTCGACCATGTGCATCTGCCGCAGCAAAGCGAAGCAGACGCCACCATGCAGATCCGTGAATCACGCGAAAGGCTGGAAGACATTCTGGGACAGGAAGTAATCTCCTTCGCTTATCCTTATGGCGGCGAGAATGCGAGCCTGCGCAAGATCGTGGCAGAGGCTGGCTACAGGAATGCAACCACCACGGAAAAGCGGCGCGCAACCTCCAGTGACGATCCGTTTGGCATTCCACGCCTGACGGTGCGGCGCAACGACAGCTGGCTGCAATTCCTGCACAAGCTGCTGATGCGTTAGAGTGTCCGTTTTGGTCAAGCTGTGAGTTGAGCCCGTTTCCGTCCATCTCGGCAGTGCGTTTGCGAGGATGATGGCTTGCACATGATGGCGGTGATTGTGACCTTGGCAGGTTTTCCTGCAGCCCTGAGGTGTTCGTAGTTTGCCTTGACCTGCGGGTTGAACCGTATGGCCATCAGCGCCGGCATGTATGTGGCGTGCCTGACATTGGAGCGTCCGCCGCGGATGAAGGCGCGGCTGCTCCGCTTGCCTGATTGTCTTGCAACAGGCGCAAGGCCAGCCTTCGATGGTTGGCTCATAGATAATGCGGGCGTCCTGAGCGCCATCCAGCCCTGCCGGAGGCCTCTGTATCCCTTCTTGTCATTGGCAGATTGGCTGCATGCAGCGGCACTCAAGCGGTAGGCGGCAAGATGATCTTTTGAAATGCTGACGTCGCTGGCATTTGTTGGTCATCTTTCTCTTGTCCTGTGCTTGTCATGCGCAGCTGTGCTGCGGGTATCTTCAGGCCTCAAGGGAAAGACGAGGGCGATCCGACTCCAACACGCCCCATCAAATGGTCTGCAGTTCCAACGATCCGCCCCGCGCCGCTGCGAAAGGGGCAGGCCCTTTCACAGCGCTTTCATTATGCCTGTTCAGACACGAAAAGCATAAGACAGGCAGTGCCGGAAAAGTGGATACCGGTTTTCCGTCCGGAACTGCGCTATGACAATCTAACCGCCAGCCTTTGAGACCATCAGCGGTACGATGCGCTCCGACGAGGCCGGCTGCGACTGTCTCGGCTCGGCAAATGGAATGCCCAGCGTGTTCCAGACTTCCAGCAACGCATCCTTCAGCCCTTCGATCAGGCTGTCATCATGCAGCGGCGAAGGCGTGATGCGCAGGCGTTCCGTACCGCGCGGCACGGTGGGATAGTTGATCGGCTGAATATAGATGCCATGGACTTCAAGCAGACGGTCGCTTGCCATCTTGCAAAGTTCCGGATCGCCAACCAGCACCGGCACAATATGGGTTTCGGACGGCATGACCGGCAGGCCTGCTGCCGCCAGCACATCCTTGGTGCGCTGGGCCTGACGCTGATGCGCTTCGCGTTCGGCATTCGAGGTCTTGAGGTGACGGATCGAAGCCGTTGCGGCAGCGGCAACCGCAGGCGGCAGGGCGGTCGTGAAGATGAAGCCCGGCGCATAGGAGCGTACGGCATCAATGATTGCGCGCGAGCCGGTAATATAACCGCCAAGCGCGCCAAAGGCCTTTGCAAGCGTGCCTTCGATCACATCGATGCGATGCGCCAGACCTTCGCGGTCGGTAATGCCGCCGCCGCGCGGGCCATACATGCCAACCGCATGAACCTCATCAATATAGGTCATGGCATTATATTTTTCGGCGAGATCGGCAATCTTTGCGATTGGCGCAACATCGCCATCCATCGAATAGACCGATTCAAACACGATCAGCTTGGCGCGCGAACGGTCGGTTGCCTTGAGCAGCTGTTCAAGATGCTCGACGTCATTGTGACGGAAAATCTTCTTTTCTGCGCCGGAGCGGCGCACGCCTTCGATCATCGAGGCATGGTTCAGCTCGTCAGACAGGATGAGGCAGTTTGGCAGAAGGCGGCCGATGGTCGAGATCGAGGCTTCGTTGGAAACAAAGCCGGATGTGAATACCAGACCGGCTTCCTTGCCATGTAGGTCGGCCAGCTCCTGTTCGAGTTCGACAAGCGGGTGATTGGTGCCGGAAATATTGCGGGTGCCACCCGCACCGGAACCTGCATTGCTTGCCGTGTCGCACATCGCCCTGATGACATCCTTGTGATGTCCCATGGCGAGATAATCATTGGAGCACCAGACGGTTATTTCACGGGCAGTGCCGTTGTTGCGCCAGATCGCGCGGGGGAAACGTCCAACAATTCGTTCAAGGTCTGCAAATACACGATACCGCTTTTCGGCGTGTAACTGATCGATCGCGTCCTCGAAAAAACGACGATAGTTCATTCTGCGCTCCTTATTTTTCTTCTAACTAGCGCGTTTGGGGGCTCGCGTCCATGGCGCAATGGCGGGCAATTTGCCACTATTGGCCGGCGCGGCATTGATTGAAATCAAGCGGGCACAGAATTGACGGCGTCCGCAGGCTTTTCCTTGCGTGGCTTGGGGCGGCCCAGCTTTCATGGTAACGCTGGATTGCTCTGACATGTTGTTTCGTGGCTCCAGGCAGAGGCCAGTTCCTTTTTTCTGGAGCTGCTTTAGCAGAAACAGCGCCGCAGGGCGATCACAAGCGCTTGAGCCGGCAGCAGGGCCGCATGTTCATCATGGCTGCATGTTGTTTCGCGCCGCAAGGGGTGGCGAAAGCAATTCAGATTTTCACGGAACCGTTGAACTGCTTTGACATGTTGTCTGTCCGCAGTACAGGACGGAAAACCGGTGTCCACTTTTCCTGGAACGGCTTTAGTCAAGCGGCTTTAAGCGCCGTTCGATTGCTGCGCGCTGGTCTTCCAGAAAAGGCGGGAGCGACAGGCTTTCGCCAAGGCTTTCAAGCGGTTCATCGACGGTAAATCCGGGACCGTCGGTTGCGATTTCAAACAGAATGCCATTGGGTTCGCGGAAATAGAGCGAACGGAAATAATAGCGCTCGACCTCGCCGCTTGATGGCACGCGCAGGCTGCGCAGCCGCTCCATCCATTCATGCATGGTCTCGACATCCGGTGTGCGGAAGGCGACATGATGCACTGCACCAGCTCCCTGTCGTGCCGGCGGCAGATTGGGCTGCACGGCGACATGCAGTTCGGCATGCGCACCACCTTGGCCCATGGAAAAGACATGCACATGGCCCTCGCCATCCGGCGATCTGTAATCGCCGGTCTCGTGCATGTTCATCACCTTTTCCAGCACCAGCCTCGTTGGCGCCAGATCTGGCACGCTCAGTGTGATCGGCCCCAGGCCACGGATCTGATGTTTGGGCGGAACCGGGCTTTTGTCCCAGACATTGCCGCTTCCCTTGCCGCCATCATCGGTCAGCCGCAGGCGCTGGCCTTCAGGGTCTTCCAGATCAAGTGCCGCGCGGCCTGCAACCTCGATAATGTCGCCGACCCGCACGCCTTTTGCCTGCAGATGGTCGCGCCACCAGTCGAGTGTCTCAACGCCATTGACGCGCAGGCCGGTGCGCACGATGCTGCGCGTGCCGCGCCGTTCCGGTTCAACCGGCCAGTCGAAGAAGGTGATGTCGCTGCCGGGGGTTGCCAGCCCATCGGCATAGAACAGATGATAGGCGCTGGTATCATCCTGATTGACGGTTTTCTTGACCAGTCTGAGCCCCAATGTCCCGGTATAGAAGCGGTGGTTTGCCGGCGCATCGGCGGTGATCGCGGTCAGATGATGCAGTCCTGTGAGTTCGAGAGCCATTGCTTTTCCTCGCCGCAACTGCGGGTTTGTTTTCGATTGATTGATATTGGTTGAAAACAGCCGCAGGAAAAGAGGCAATCGCTGAACAGTGTGTAACGCTTTTGCCACATATCTTTTTGTCGTATGGGCGCACTCGCTTTCCCGGTGCAGATCTTCCATGCTGCATATTCAACTGGCACTAAATTGTGTTTAATAAATCTCTGGGGTATTTAACGGCCCGCAGGAGAAATTGGTTGCGAAAATTTGTTCGTTCAGTGCCGGCCTTGTTATTGTGCGCCCTGATGCTGGCTGCTTGTGCCAGCCGTCCGACAGGTGTCCTGACGCCTGTGGGCAAGACAGTTCCGGAAGCTTCGACTGTTGATCTGCTGGTGGCCACGACGCGTGCACCGTCAGGCGATCCGGCCACGCTTTTTACCGGCGAACGCGACAATCTGGTCTCCATGGCCGATATCGTTGTCTCCATTCCGCCGGAGAAAAACCGTAAGGTGGGCGAGGTTCAGTGGCCAAGAAAGCTGCCGCCAAACCCGATGACGGATTTTACCACGGTCAGCGTGACCCCGATCAAGACCAATCTGCAGGAAGCTGCATGGATCCGCCGCCATTTGCCGAAAAACGGCCGGGTGATGGTTTTTGTCCATGGCTTCAACAATACGTTTGAAGATTCCGTCTATCGCTTTGCCCAGATTGTGCATGATTCAGGGGCCAAAGTGGCGCCGGTCATTTTCACCTGGCCGTCCCGCGCTAGCATTTTCGATTATAATTACGACAAGGAAAGCACGAACTATTCGCGCGATGCGCTGGAACAGGTTCTGCGCACGCTGGCAAAAGAGCCGGGCGTAAAGGACATCACGGTCATGGCCCATTCCATGGGAAGCTGGCTGACGGTCGAGGCGCTGCGCCAGATGGCAATCCGTGATGGACGGGTGAATCCCAAAATCACCAATGTCATCCTTGCCTCACCCGATCTTGATGTCGATGTGTTCGCCAAGCAGTTCCTCGCCATGGGCAAGGATCATCCGCGCTTTACCCTGTTTGTCTCGCGTGATGACCGCGCGCTCAGCCTGTCGCGGCGCATTTCCGGCAATATTGACCGGCTTGGCCAGATTGACCCGACGGTCGAGCCCTATCGCAGCGCGCTGGAAAAGGCGGGCATTACGGTGATTGATCTGACGCGGCTCAAGGCGGGTGACAGGCTGAATCACAGCAAATTCGCCGAAAGCCCGGAAGTGGTGCAGCTGATCGGCACCCGTCTCGTCAATGGCCAGACCATTACCGACTCCAATATTGGTGTTGGTGATCGCCTTGGTGCTGTTGCCCTTGGCGCGGCGCAGGGTGTGGGCAGTGCCGCTTCGCTGGTTGTCACGGCACCGATCGCCGTCTTTGATCCGACTACGCGCAAGAACTATGATGCGCAGATCGACCGTTTTGGCCGTGCGGTTGGCAATACGATGGGAGCGGTTGCGCCATAAGCAGTTCCAGGAAAAGTGGGCACCGGTTTTCCATCCGGAACTGCGCAAACGCAACAAGCAGTTCCAGGAAAAGTGGGTGGCGGTTTTCGTCCGGGAGCTTGGGAAGAGACAATATGCCGGAGCAGTTCAGCGTTTCCGTGAAAATCTGAATTGCCCTGGCCAACAGAGAGCAGTTGCCAGATGCGCATTTAAGCTGTAGGAGGCCCCTGAAATCTGTTTAGGGAGGACTTATGCAGATTATCCGCACGATAGAGGCGCTGCGTCAGGCGCTTGCGCCCTTGCGTCAGGGTGGCAAGCGCATCGGCTTTGTCCCGACCATGGGCTATCTCCACAAGGGTCATCTGGAGCTGGTGCACCGCGCGCGTGCCGAAAACGAAGTGAGCGTTGTCTCCATCTTCGTCAATCCGCTGCAATTTGGCGCCAATGAGGATCTCGACAAATATCCGCGTGATCTTGAACGCGATGCCAATCTGCTGCGAGGGGCAGGGGTTGATTTCCTGTTTGCGCCGGAAGTCTCGGACATGTACCCGCGCCCGATGCAGACGGTTGTGGATGTGCCGCAGCTTGGCAACCAGATGGAGGGTGAGGCACGCCCTGGCCATTTTGCCGGCGTTGCCACGGTGGTGAGCAAGCTTTTCAACATTGTCGGGCCTGATGCCGCCTATTTCGGCGAAAAGGATTATCAGCAGCTCACCATCATCCGCCGTATGGTGGAAGATCTTGCCATTCCGGTGCGGGTGGTCGGCGTGCCGACCGTGCGCGAGGATGATGGTCTGGCCTGCTCGTCGCGCAATGTCTATCTGACGCCGGAGCAGCGAAAGGCGGCCATCATCGTGCCAAGGGCTCTTGATGAGGCAGAACGGCTTTATCGCTCCGGAATGGATGATCCGGAAGCGCTGGAAGCTGCAATTCGGGCCTTCATAGAGACTGAGCCGCTGGCCGCACCGGAAGTTGTCGCCCTGCGCCACCCGGCTACGCTGGAACGTCTCACCCATCTGCAGGGACAGCCCGTGCTGGTTGCCTTGTTCGTGCGCGTAGGCACGACGCGTTTGCTCGACAATCGCGTGATCGCTGACCACGCAGAGAAAAAGGCGGCCTGAGATGAGCGCACCCGTCACACAGAAACGCCTGACGCCAAGGGCCATTCAGGCCATGAAAGGCGATCGGCCGATTGTCAGCCTCACCGCCTATACGACGCCAATCGCACGGCTGCTTGATCCGCATTGCGACCTGCTTCTGGTCGGTGATTCTCTCGGCATGGTGCTTTACGGCATGGAATCGACCCTTGCCGTCACGCTCGACATGATGATTGCCCATGGTCAGGCCGTCATGCGCGGGGCAAACCATGCCTGCGTCATTGTTGATCTTCCTTTCGGCTCCTATCAGGAATCTAAAGAACAGGCCTTCCGCAATGCCGCGCGTGTGATGCGCGAGACGGGCTGCGATGGTGTGAAACTTGAGGGTGGCGAGGAAATGGCCGAGACAGTGGCTTTCCTCGTCAAGCGTGGCATTCCGGTTTTCGGCCATGTCGGGCTGATGCCGCAGCAGGTCAATACGGTCGGTGGTTTCCGCTCGCTTGGGCGCGGCGATGAAGAGGCCGAACGGATTCGCCGGGATGCCAGAGCCATTGCCGATGCGGGCGCTTTTGCCATTGTCATTGAAGGCACGGTCGAACCGCTTGCGCGCGAAATTACCGCAAGCCTTGCCGTGCCGACGGTTGGCATTGGTGCATCTCCTGCCTGTGACGGCCAGATTCTTGTTTCCGATGATATGCTGGGGCTGTTCCAGGATTTCACGCCGCGTTTTGTCAAGCGCTATGCGTCACTTGCCCCGCAGATTTCCGAGGCAGTCAAAGCCTATGCCGAGGATGTGCAGGCGCGCAGATTTCCCGGGCCGGAACATGTTTTTGGCGCAAGGCCAAAGGGTTGATTGCGAATAATTGTGGCGGACGGCCCCGGCCGTCTTGTCATCGGGCGGCAATCGCGTTCAATGCCTCTATGCACTGGGATGCTCCATGCAGGAGGTCATTGTGACAAACGATATTGCGCATACCGAACTGATTGCCGTTCTGATCGCCGTCACGGGAGAACAGCCGCGCGTCATGACCGTGCGGCAGGGGCAGGCCCTGCCATCCGGCCCGTTCGAGACAGAATACCGCTCGTTACAGGCCGGTTTGCGCGCCTGGGTGCAGTCGGAAACGGCGCATCCGGTTGGCTATCTCGAACAGCTTTACACTTTTGCCGATCGTGACCGTCATCCGGAAGGTGAGCGCATCATTTCGATCAGCTATCTCGGCCTTGTGCGTGAAAGTGCCGCCGCCGGACAGGCAAGCTGGCGCGGCTGGTATGATTATCTGCCATGGGAAGACCATCGCCAGGGCGTGCCGGAAATCATGGCCGATCTCAGCAATGCGCTGCTGGTCTGGGCCTATCAGGCTGAAACCCCCTATCTCACAGAACAGCGTCTGCGCCGCATCAATTTCACCTTCGGTCTTGAGGGGGCAAGCTGGAACGAAGACCTTGCGCTGCAGCGCTATGAGCTGCTTTACGAGGCGGGCCTTGTGACGGAAGCCGGGGCGGAAGACGAGCTTGGTCGGCCAATGTTCGGCGATCATCGGCGCATTCTGGCAACGGCCATGTCGCGGCTGCGCGCCAAGATCAAATATCGCCCGGTGGTTTTTGAACTGATGCCGGAAAGCTTTACGCTGCTGCAATTGCAGCGCAGCGTCGAGGCGCTGGCCGGCCTGCCATTGCACAAGCAGAATTTCCGCCGCCTGATCGAACAGCAGAATCTGGTCGAGGAAACCGGCGAAACCCATGGCGAAACCGGCGGTCGTCCAGCCAAGCTTTTCCGCTTCCGCTATTCCATTCTGGAAGAACGCGCCCTTTCTGAACATCATCTGATGGGAACAAAGCTGCCAGTCTCCCGCGATTGACAATATGCTCAAATCGAGTATATCTATTCGTATTAGATATGCTCAAAGTGAGTATAATTGATTGCGGAGAAGCCCGATGAATGTAACCGTGTCCAGCCTCTATAGCCGCATCGCCAATGTGGTGCCGAAAGTTGAGTGGATGGGCTTTGAAGACGATGTTGCCGCAATTCTGGAACTGAAGAAAAAGCGTAATGCCGTCATTCTGGCGCATAATTACCAGACACCGGAAATCTTCCATTGTGTGGCCGATATTGTCGGTGACAGCCTTGCACTGGCGCGCAAGGCAACCGAGGTTGATGCCGATGTGATTGTTCTGGCCGGTGTTCATTTCATGGCCGAGACGGCAAAGCTCCTGAACCCGGAAAAGACCGTGCTGATCCCGGATATGGGGGCTGGATGCTCGCTGGCAGATTCGATTACGCCGGAGGATGTGGCTCTCTTGCGTGAGACCTATCCGGGCGTGCCGGTCATCACCTATGTCAACACGTCAGCTGCGGTCAAGGCCGCATCCGACATCTGTTGCACCTCTGGCAATGCGAAAAAGATTGTTGAATCGCTTGGCGTGCCGCGTGTCCTGATGATCCCGGACGAATATCTTGCCAAAAATGTCGCGCGCGAAACCAATGTTGAAATCATTGCCTGGCATGGTCATTGCGAAGTGCATGAGCGTTTCACACCTGCCGATATTCAGGAACTGCGCGCCAGCCATCCGGGTGTAATCGTTTTGGCGCACCCGGAATGCCCGCCGGATGTGGTGGCTGCGGCAGATTTCTCCGGCTCAACTGCCGTCATGTCGGATTATGTCGGCGAGAAAAGGCCTGAGCGCGTCGTGCTTTTGACCGAATGTTCGATGAGCGACAATGTTGCGGTCAATCATCCGGATGTTGAATTCATCCGTCCGTGCAATCTCTGCCCGCATATGAAGCGGATTTCGCTGGCCAATATTCGTGAGGCACTGGAATTCAACCGTCACGAAGTGACCGTTGATCCAGCCATTGCCGAGGCAGCGCGTCGAGCCGTTGAGCGGATGCTGGCAGTATGAGCGCCGCCCCGGTCATTGTCATCGGCAGCGGTCTGGCTGGCCTGATGACAGCACTCACCCTTGCGCCCATGCCGGTTGTTCTGGTGACGGCAGGCAGGCTGGGCCAGGCAGGTTCAAGCCCGCTCGCACAAGGTGGTGTTGCCGCTGCCATTGGCGTGGATGATGATACAAGCCTTCATCTGGCCGATACTTTGGCTGCAGGCGACGGGCTGTGTGATGCTGCAAGTGCGCGTGAAATTGTCGGTCGCGGGCGTGATGCGATCATGGCGCTTGAAAGCCACGGCGTTCGT
Source organism: Daeguia caeni (assembly GCF_042653845.1). NCBI lineage: Bacteria > Pseudomonadati > Pseudomonadota > Alphaproteobacteria > Hyphomicrobiales > Brucellaceae > Daeguia > Daeguia caeni. The sequence goes on from NZ_JBHSEL010000107.1 coordinate 14,807, forward strand.
TTCGACCGCAAGCCGGATGGTTCTTATGCGCTGGGGCTCGAAGCCGCTCATAGTCGCCATCGCATTGTCCATGTCGATGGCGATGCGACGGGGGCAGGCATTGTAAAGGCGCTTGTCGCAAAGGTGCGGGAAACTGCTTCCATCACGATTCTGGAAGATTGTCGCGCACTGCGTCTGATCAAGCGTGATGATCGTGTGGTCGGCGTTTGTCTCGAAGGCAAGGGCCCGGTTGCAGCACGTGCCGTTGTTCTTGCCACTGGTGGGGCGGGCGGGCTTTATGAAGCAACCACCACGCCACTTGGCAATCTGGGGCAGGGAGCAGCCTTGGCGGGTCGTGTCGGCGCCAGACTGGCTGACATGGAATTTGTCCAGTTTCACCCGACTGCCTTGGCCGTTTCCGCGCCACGCCTGCCGCTGATCAGCGAGGCCGTGCGCGGCGAGGGTGCCATTCTCATCAATGATCGCGGTGAACGCTTCATGGCGGATCAGCCGGGGCAGGAGCTTGCACCACGTGATGTTGTTGCACGCGCCATTGCAGCCGAGATCGATGCCGGACGCAAGGTCTATCTGGATGCACGTGCAGCCCTGGGCGAGGGTTTTGTACGCCGTTTTCCGGGCATATTTGCGCTTTGTCAGGAACATGGCATTGACCCGGCCCGTATGCCGATTCCGGTTCGTCCGGCAACGCATTATCACATGGGCGGCATTGCCGCTGACTGCGATGGCCGCACCAATGTGCCCGGCCTTTGGGCAGTGGGTGAGGCGGCTTGCACGGGTCTGCATGGCGCAAACCGCCTTGCCAGCAATTCGCTTCTCGAAGCTGCCGTCATGGGGCTCAATGCCGGCCGGGCCATTGCCAGTGAAATGACAGCAGCAACAGTGCGGCTTGAGCCTGTGAGCCTGCCGCAGATGAGTGATCCAGCGCCTGTGCGCGCCATTGTTTCGCGCGGACTTGGCATCTTGCGCCATGAAACAGGCCTGCGCGCTGCGATTTGCGCTTTGCTGCCAAAAGCAGGGCATGATGATGCCGCCGCTGTAGCGCTCGCCATGGCGGTTGCGGCATTCGCACGCTGTGAATCGCGCGGCAGTCATGCCCGCACCGATTATCCGCATAAAAACGCGTCCGGTACGCGCAAGCTTTTCACCATGGATGAGGCTTTCGCATTCGCCCGCGAACTGGCCGCATCCCAGCCCCTTTCAAGGACAGCCTGATGCATTTGCCACGCCTTTCTCCGCTCGTCATCGAACCACTGGTACGGGCAACACTGCTGGAAGATCTGGGCCTTGCCGGTGACATTACCAGCAATGCCGTCGTGCCGGAGGATCATCAGTCGGCCATGCTGTTTCGTGTGCGAGAGCCGGGCGTGATCGCAGGTCTCGACATTGCCGAAATGGCATTTCGCCTGATCGATCCGACAGTCAAGTTCGATCGCTTCGTGCGCGATGGCGATGCGCTGCAGGCAGGTGACGAAGTGGCGCGCGTGTCCGGCAATTCGCGCTCCATCCTTGCCGCCGAACGCACGGCGCTTAATTTCCTTGGTCATTTGTCAGGCATTGCCAGCGCCACGGCAGGCCTCGTCAAGGCGGCTGAAGGCACGAAGGCGTCGATCGTCTGTACCCGCAAGACCACGCCGGGTCTGCGTGCCTTGCAGAAATATGCCGTGCGCGCTGGCGGCGGCATGAACCACCGGTTTGCGCTTTATGATGCCGTGCTGATCAAGGACAATCACATTGCCGTTGCAGGCAACGTGCGCGTGGCGATTGAACGCGCCAAGGCCCATGCCGGGCACATGGTCAAGATCGAGGTGGAAGTCGACACGCTCGACCAGCTGCGCGAGGTCATGGAAATCGGCGTTGACGCCGTTCTGCTGGATAATATGTCGCCGGATATGTTGCGCGAGGCGGTTGCCATCATCAATGGCCGTGCCATTGCGGAAGCCTCTGGCGGCATTACGCCGGAAAAGGTTGCCGCTGTTGCGGCAAGTGGCGTTGACCTGATTTCGGTTGGCTGGACGACGCATAGCGCGCCCAATCTCGACATTGGGCTTGATTTCGAGGCATGAAAAGGGAGGCGAGGCCTCCCTTCACAATTTTACTTTGCGTGCCGGCTTATTTCTCGACAAAGGCCTTTTCGATGACGAAATGGCCGGCTTCGCTCTGGCTTCCTTCCTCAAAGTCATAACCTTCCAGAATCTTGCGCATGTCGGCCAGCATTTCCGGGCTGCCGCACAGCATGATCCGGTCATTGTCCTCGTTGAATTTCGGCAGATCGAGATCTGCAAACAGCTTGCCTGAAGCAATGAGATCGGTGATACGGCCCTGATTGCGGAACGGTTCGCGCGTTACGGTCGGATAATAGATCAGTTTTTCGCGCACGGATTCGCCGAGGAATTCATCTTCCGGCAATTGCTTGGTGATCAGATCGGCATAGGCCAGTTCGTTCACCTGCCGTACGCCATGCACCAGAATGATCTTCTTGTAGCGTTCATAAGCTTCCAGATCGCGGATGATCGACAGGAATGGCGCAAGGCCCGTGCCGGTGGACAACAACCACAGATTGTCGCCCGGAATGAGATTGTCATAAAGCAGCGTGCCAACCGGCTTTTTGCCGACAATCACCTTGTCCCCCACCTTCAGATGCTGCAGGCGTGATGTCAGCGGGCCATTTGGCACTTTGATCGAAAAGAATTCAAGCTCGTCATCATAAACGCTTGAAGCAATGGAATAGGCGCGCAGAAGCGGCTTGCCCTCAACTTCGAGGCCGATCATGACAAACTGGCCGCTCTGGAAACGGAAACCGGGATTGCGTGTCGTGCGGAAGGAAAACAGTCTGTCTGTCCAGTGGTGGACGTCGATTACGGTTTCCAGGTTAAAATTGCTGCTCATTTTCGCAACGTCTCTGTCTGGTTGGCTACGTTTCAGCGAAACGTGTCATGGAACGGGGCAGGGCGCCTTGACCGCGATCAAAGATGAGCGCGTCTACGACCTGATTGAGCTGCCTTTCGGGTGGCTTCACGCAGTCAAACGCCGTCTGCCTTTGTACGGGAACCCGCCATTGGCGTGACCGGGGAGGACTTGTGCAACGGGGATAATCGCAATGTTTCCCAACATCAAGTCTTTCGGTGCATTTCCCGTTGCAATTGCATCATGCGCATCATGCAGATCGCCAGTGTATCCTGCCGCCGCAACCGGCCTTCATCTTCGCAAGCCTGATGCGCAAGACTGGATACGGCAGGGCGTCAGCCGCAAATATATGCTGCCGGCTCCTGCGGCAAGAAACACTGTTCTATTTGGGCGCATTCCGGGAGCATGTCCTTGCGCGGCAGGCCGTTTTTTGCAAGGACGGGGATAAATCGTGCATATACAAGGAATTTTTGAACAAAATGGCCTTGTGGATTTGTGTTTCTGTCACAAGCTTTCTATAAGCCTTTCAAACGGTCCGGGGGAGGCTCAGCCTCCCGGCCGGCACAGCCTGGCCTGAGGCCATGGCAATACCCCCAAGAGAATGCCGCGGGAGCGCCCATGATCCAGACGCCCTATTATCTGATCGACAAATCCAAGCTGAAGCGCAACATGGAAAAGATCGCCTATGTGCGCGAGAAGTCTGGCGCCAAGGCGCTTTTGGCGCTCAAATGTTTCGCGACATGGTCGGTTTTCGATCTGATGAGCCAGTATATGGATGGCACGACCTCATCCTCGCTCAATGAGGTGCGCCTTGGTCATGAACGGTTTGGCGGCGAAACCCATGCCTATAGCGTGGCCTATGCCGATCATGAGATCGATGAAGTCATTTCGCATGCCGACAAGATCATTTTCAATTCGATCGGCCAGTTTGAACGCTTTGCCGACAAGGCCGCCCATATCAAGCGCGGCCTGCGTCTGAACCCGGGTATTTCGTCGTCTAGCTTTGATCTTGCCGATCCGGCACGTCCGTTCAGCCGTCTTGGCGAATGGGATGTTGCCAGGATCGAGACGGTCATGGATCGTGTCACCGGCTTCATGATCCATAACAATTGCGAAAATGCCGATTTCGGTCTGTTTGACCGTATGCTGACACAGATCGAGGAAAAATTCGGCGCGCTCCTCAGCCGCGTTGAATGGGTAAGCCTTGGCGGTGGCATTCATTTTACCGGCGAAAACTATCCGGTTGATGATTTCTGTGCCCGTCTGAAGGCTTTTTCGGAAAAATTCGGGGTTCAGGTCTATCTTGAGCCGGGCGAGGCCTCGATTACCAAAACCACCACGCTTGAAGTGACGGTGCTTGATACGCTGTTCAACGGCAAGAATCTTGCCATCGTCGACAGCTCCATCGAAGCGCATATGCTTGATCTGCTGATCTATCGTGAAAAGGCCAAGATGGAGCCGAACACGGGTGCATACAGCTACATGATCTGCGGCAAGTCCTGTCTGGCCGGCGACGTATTCGGCGAGTTCAATTTCGAGAAGGAACTGAAGGTCGGCGACCGCCTCTCCATTCAGGATGCCGCCGGCTATACGATGGTCAAGAAAAACTGGTTCAATGGTGTGAAAATGCCAGCCATCGCTGTTCGTGAGCTTGATGGCACAATCAGGCTGGTCCGCGATTTTGACTATGCGGACTTTGAACGGTCGCTTTCATAAGCGACCTTTGGCGGCTTGTCCGCTTTCATGCCCGGTCGGCAAACCGGCAGGGCTTTGCCAAGAACTTTCCCGGCGAGGACGACATCCGGAAACTTGCCGGGCAGGAAAATCAACAGGGTTAACGAGAAGACGCGGGAAACCGCTGGAAGAGGAAGCATCGACGTAAAATGAAGAAGAACGTTCTCATTATCGGCGCCGGGGGCGTGGCGCAGGTTGTGGCGCATAAATGTGCCCAGAACTCTGACGTATTGGGGGATATCCACATCGCGTCCCGCACGGTTGAGAAGTGCCGCAAGATCATCGAATCCGTGCGCGAGAAGAAGAGCCTCAAGACCGAGGTCAAGCTGGAAGCGCATGCACTGGATGCCATGGATGTGGAAGCCACCAAGGCGCTGATCCGCAAGACGGGCGTTCAGATCGTCATCAATGTCGGCTCAGCCTTCCTCAATATGTCGGTCTTGCGCGCCTGTATCGATACGGGCGTGGCTTACATGGATACCGCCATTCACGAAGATCCGAAGAAGATCTGCGAGACCCCGCCTTGGTATGGCAATTATGAATGGAAGCATCTGAAGGAATGCGAGGAAAAGGGCATTACTGCGATCCTCGGCGTCGGATTCGATCCGGGTGTTGTCAATGCCTATGCGCGCCTTGCCGCTGACGATTATCTCGATGAGGTGAAGTCCATCGACATCGTCGACATCAATGCCGGCAGCCACGGCAAGTGGTTCGCCACCAATTTTGATCCGGAAATCAATTTCCGCGAATTCACTGGCGTTGTCTATTCCTGGCAGAATGGCCAGTGGCAGACCAACAAGATGTTCGAAATCGGCAAGACCTTTGATCTGCCGGTTGTCGGCGAGCGCAAGGCCTATATGACCGGCCATGACGAAATCCACTCGCTGTCGAAGAACTATCCGAATGCCGATGTCCGCTTCTGGATGGGCTTCAGCGACCATTACATCAATGTCTTCACGGTTCTGAAGAATTTGGGCCTTTTGTCCGAACAGCCGGTGCGGACCGCCGAAGGTCTGGAAGTCGTGCCGCTCAAGGTGGTCAAGGCCGTGTTGCCGGATCCGGCTTCGCTGGCACCGGAATATGAGGGCAAGACCTGCATTGGTGATTTCGTCAAGGGCATCAAGGACGGCAAGGAGAAGGAAGTCTTCATCTATAATGTTGCCGACCACAAGGAAGCCTATAACGAAGTCGGTTCGCAGGGCATTTCCTATACGGCTGGCGTTCCGCCGGTTGCAGCCGCAATCCTGATTGCTTCCGGCGAATGGGATGTGAAGAAGATGGTGAATGTGGAAGAGCTCAATCCAAAGCCATTCCTGCACATTCTCAACAATATAGGCTTGCCGACGCGCATCAAGGACGAAAACGGCGACCGTCCACTCGACTTCGCCTGAAAACAGTCTGCCAGTTAACAGAAACCCCGCCCCGGCGGGGTTTTTGTTCAGGCTATTGGGAAAGCAAAATCCGGGTGAAGCATTTGCCCACCGATTGCGGCGCACCGAGATCCCTGAACCATTGCAGCAGCCAGTTTTCGGCGTCTGGCTCAATCATACCGCCCATGACATCCCTGAACACGGGCTTGCCGTTGGTATTGTCATAATAGAAATAGCCGGTTTCGCTATAGGGCGTGTCAATGCGCGCATAAAACCAGCCGTCCATTGCAACGATCTCATGCAACTCGACCTGATCGGCTTTCAATGCACGGCCTTCATTGTCGGGCTCCAGCCGATCAACAAAATCCTTTGCAATCAGCTGTTGATAATTTCTGATCTCGCTGGCGTTCGGCTTCTTTTCTGTGCCGCAGAGGGGGGCTGCCAGGGCAGAGGGCATGAGCAGCATGAAGCCAAGGGCAGAAGCCAGCAAACCGGCGCGCTTCGACATGTCTGTTTCCTGTTTTGGATTTTCTTTTGCTTAAGAGCCCGACCGAAAATTAAGTTGAGCGATTTCAGTAGTTTATGATTCTCTATGTTTGCAAAAACTACGGAGGATCAGA
>NZ_JBHSEL010000108.1:0-21883 GCF_042653845.1 Daeguia caeni
CATTCAGACAATCCAACCTGGCGAATGCTTAAACTACTTCGCCAGTGCTGGATATGGTTCCATCAAAAAGTGAAATGCTCTAAGGCAGCTCCAGGAAACAATGGGAACCGGTTTTCCGCTCGTCACTGCGGAAAACCAGCATGTTGGCGCAGTTCGAATTTTCACGAAAATGCCGAATTGTTCTAAGCCGCGCGTTCCGCATTGTCCGTGGCTGCAGCCGCATTGGGCTTGTGATCGGGGATGGATACGCCGATCACCGTGCCAACACCTTCGGTTGAGCGGATGCGCAGCCAGCCGCCATGGAGTTCAGCCAGCGAACGCGAAATGGCAAGACCAAGTCCCGAACCCGTATGGCTCTTGGTGAACTGGTTTTCGACCTGTTCAAATGGCTGGCCGATCTTCTTGATTGCCGATTTCGGAATGCCGCAGCCGGTATCCTGGATCAGCATGAACAGGCTGGTTTCGGTCTTGCGGGCGCGCACCGTAATCCTGCCGCCATAAGAGGTGAACTTGACGGCGTTGGACAAGAGATTGATCATGATCTGTTTGACCGCGCGCCGGTCGGCGAAAAGCTGCATGGATTGGTCAAGCCGCGTTTCGACGGCGATATTCTTTTCATCCGCCTGTAGCGAGATCATGCGCACGGTTTCATTGATCAGCGGGTAGAGATCGATCTGCTCCCGGTCGAGCGAGAAATGCCCGGCCTCGATCTTCGACATGTCGAGGATGTCGTTGATCACATTGAGCAGGAAGGTGCCGCTGGTGTGAATGTCGTTGATATATTCCTCGTAGCGGTCAGAGCCGAGCGGGCCAAAGGTGCCGGCCTGGATCATTTCCGAGAAGCCGATGATGGCGTTGAGCGGCGTGCGCAATTCGTGTGACATATTGGCGAGGAATTCCGACTTGGCGCGGTTGGCCGCTTCGGCGCGTTCCTTTTCCTGGGCATATTTGCGCGCAAGCTCGGAGAGTTCACGCACACGGTCGCGCTCGCTCTTGCGCGCAATGGAAAGATCCTGAATGGTCGCCATCAGGCGGCGTTCGCTTTCCACCAGACGTTCCTGATGCAGTTTCAGCTGGGTAATGTCCGTGCCGATCGAGACCAAGCCGCCATCCTGGGTGCGTCGTTCATTGACCTGCAGCCAGCGCCCGTCGCTCAGTTGACGTTCAAAGGTCTGGCCGCCTGCGCGACTATGTTCATTGGCCATGCGGCGTTCAAAGGCAAAGGGACGGGTATGTGCATCGACTTCGCTTTTCGGCACGCCCGGCTTCAGCGTCCAGAACGGCAGACCGGCATATTCGCTGAATTTGGAATTGGCCATGACGAGACGGTTGTTGGCGTCCCACAGCACGAATGCTTCCGAGATGTTTTCGATTGCTTCGCGGATGCGCATGTCGGCTTCTGCCGTCTGCTGGGCCAGACGATGCTGTTCGCTGACGTCAAAGGCAATGCCGACCAGATGCAGGTCGCTTTCGCTGGCAATTTCGGCACGCACGCGCATCCACACCCATGAGCCATCGGCATGGCGCATGCGGAAGACCTGATCGACATGCGAGATCTGGCCTGCGGCAGCCTGTTCGGCAATGGCGTAAAGATCACCGTCATCGGGGTGAATGATCGCCGCCACATCGCCAAAGGCGAGCACGGCATCCTGTGCCTCATAGCCCAGCATCTGGTACATGGAGCGCGACCAGTAGATGCGACCGCGTGCCATGTCCCAGTCCCACAGGCCACAACGGCCGCGCCGCAGCGCCAGGTCAATCCGGCGCTGGATCTGTGCGGACAGGTCATCAGCCTCGCGCGCACGGGCTGCCTGACCAAAATAGGCATAGAGAATGGCAAACAGCACGCCAATCGTGGCGGCAAAGAGCGTCGCATTGACCGAAACCGTCTGCCGCCAGCCGGCAAAAATGCTGCTTTCGGGTTCAACGGCAAGGACGGAATAGGGCGCCTTTGCCGACTTGGACAATGCGCCATAGGCCGGCTCGCCATTGACACTCACTTTCATCACGCCGGCGCGGTCGGCAAACAGAAACAGCGGCTGTGCATCAGACAGCAGCACATCAGCCTGCATGCCTTCCTTGTCGGTAAAGGCACCGGATACGGCAAGCATCGTGGACTGGCCATCCAGCACGGCAATGGTCATGCCCGCCGTGGGCAGGCCGCGCGTGCGCAATTCGGCAATCAGCGCCTTGAGTTCGGATAAGCTGAGCTGGGTGCCCCCCTCCAGCTGCTCGCTTGCGCGATCCATCATCAGTGCAAGACCGGAGGCCGTGGCCGACAGGGCAGAGCGGTGATGCTGTTCAATGTCGTTTTTCCAGGTGATGAGCGAGAAGGTCCGTGCCACACCCAGAATGATCAGGAAAAGAATGACAAGCGCAGGAACGAGACGGCGCAGGATCGGTTCCATATGGACAAACTTGCTGTATGCGGGCCTCGCAAGGAGACTGACATGACCGGAAAGCCTGCCTTTCTTCCTCTTCCGACCGGAATCGCAATGCGTCCCCGCCGGCGCGCCATACGCGTCGGTGTTCGCCATTCTTGGCCCCTCTTGCTGCCTGCGAATGAAATGATTCGGAATACGCCACGTCCGAATGAGCACAATGAATCAAAAGTGATTCGCGCTGTCCAGCGATTTCGTTAACAGATCGTAAAAATCGATAACTTTACCGATAGATTCCGCTTGAGTCTCAAGGGCTTAAGGTGAAGTCTCCGACAGGAATCATCCGCTAAATCCATGAAAAGACTCAAACATTTTCCGGATGCAAACTGGCAGGACTGCCAGTCGCTGCATCCGGCGTTGAAGGTGTGCAGATCGGCATGGATGCTGCACGCAAGGCGCGAATCAACTGCCACGCATGACAAGAGACGAATCAGGCCAATGTCCGCTCCACGATATCGCGCAGATCGGTTGAGAGTTTTTGCATTGCCGCAATGCGCTGAAGCGCAGCCTTCGCCTTTTCGCGGCGCTGGTTTTCGAGTGACCGCCAGGAACGCATCGCCGTCAGCAGACGCGCGGCAAGCTGCGGATTTTCCGGATCAATAGCCAGCACCGTGTCGGCAAGGAATTCATAGGCTGCGCCATCCACGCGGTTGAAGCCGGTCGGATTATTGGCCGAGAAAGTGCCGATCAGCGATCGCACCCGATTGGGGTTGTCGAGTGAAAAGGCAGGGTGTCTTGTCAGCGCCTTTATGGCGGCAAGCACCTCCGGTCCCGGTTGCATGGCCTGTACGCTGAACCATTTGTCCATCACCAGCCCGTCCTCGCCGAAGCGCTGTTCAAAGGTGGCAAGCGCATTGCGTGCCTCGTGACTGCCGCCAAAGCGCTGCACCAGCACGCTCAAGGCGGCAAAACGGTCGGTCATGTTGTTGGCTGTGGCAAACTGATGGGCGGCGCGATCCGGGCTCATCGCATGACGGCTCAGATAATCAAGCAGGATGTTGCGCAGGGAGCGCCTGCCTGCTGATTGCGCATCGGGCGAGAAGGGACCTTGCTGCGTCAGTGACTGATAGAGTGCGGCAAAATCGTCCGCATAGCGCGCGGCAATTGCTGCCATCAGGCGATCACGCGCTGCCAGTATGGCATCCGGGTCGACATTTTCACCAATTTCGCGCGCAATGTCGTTTTCGCTGGGCAGCGACAGGCAAAGCGCACGAAAGGCCGGGTCAAGCGTGGTGTCAGCGGCAATCCGTCCGGCAATTTCCAGCACATGATCATCGATCTGCATGTCCTTGCCGAGGCGCAGATGGCGTGCGCCTTCGGTGAGGACTTGCGTGAAGATCATGTTCAGCGCCTGCCAGCGCGCCACCGGATCACTGTCATTGAGCGCAAGGAAGATCTGCTCACTGGTGCTCAGTGATGCGACGAGATTGACGGGGGCTGAAAATCCGCGCAGCAGCGACGGAACCGGTCGCGCCGCAAGGCCGTGGAAGGTGAAGGTCTCGCTTTCACGCTGCAGATAGATCACACCATCATGCACTTCGCCGCCCGTAACCGCTGAAGGCACCATGTCCTTGCCATCCGGCCCGATCAGGCCAAAGGCAATGGGGATCAACATCGGCTTTTTGTGCGGCTGTCCCGGTGTCAGCGCAAGTGACTGCTTGAGCGTGATGGAATAGGTCTGGGCCTTTTCATCATAGGCGAAATCGGCTTCCAGCTTTGGCGTGCCAGCCTGATCGTACCAGAGCGCGAATTGCGAAAAATCCTTGCCAGACACATCGGCAAAGACCTTGATGAAATCCTCGATCGTCGCAGCCTCGCCATCATGGCGCTCGAAATAGAGATCCATGCCCTTGCGGAATAGTTCCGGCCCGATGATTGTATGGATCATGCGCACGACTTCCGAGCCTTTTTCATAGACGGTCGCCGTGTAGAAATTGTTGATCTCGCGATATTCGCGCGGGCGCACGGGATGGGCGAGCGGGCCTGCATCTTCCGGGAACTGCTGGGATTTGAGAATTTTCACCTCGGCAATGCGCTTGACCGGGCGCGAGCGCTGGTCGGCGGAAAATTCATGATCACGATAGACGGTCAGGCCTTCCTTGAGACAAAGCTGGAACCAGTCGCGACAGGTGATGCGGTTGCCAGTCCAGTTGTGGAAATATTCATGCGCAATCACCGCCTCGATTCCGGCATAATCCGTGTCGGTCGCGGTTTCCGGATCGGCCAGAACATATTTGTCGTTGAAGATATTGAGCCCCTTGTTCTCCATGGCGCCCATGTTGAAATCCGACACGGCGACAATGTTGAACACGTCGAGATCATATTCGCGGCCAAAACGCTTCTCGTCCCAGGCCATTGAGCGCTTCAGTGCATCCATGGCATAAAGCGCGCGGCCTTCCTTGCCATGTTCGACATGGATGGCGAGATCAACCAGCCGGCCGGAACGCGTGGTGAAATGATCCTTCACGACACCAAGCGAACCGGCAACGAGGGCAAACAGATAGGACGGCTTGGGATGCGGATCATGCCAGATGGCATAATGGCGCGCGCTGTCGACTTCGCCGTGTTCAACCGGATTGCCATTGGAAAGCAGAATGGGAGCGGCCAGTCGGTCGGCCTCGAGACGCACCGTGTAGACAGACAGCACATCCGGCCGGTCATAATAATAGGTGATGCGGCGGAACCCTTCTGCCTCGCATTGCGTGCAATAGACGTCGCTTGAACGGTAAAGGCCTGAAAGCTGCCGGTTGGTTGTCGGATTGATTTCCGTGACAATGTCGAGCGTAAAGCGCTCGGCGCTTGGCACATCGCGAATTTCCAGCAGGTCTGGTGTTGCCCTGTAGCTGTTGTTGCCAGCCGGAATGCCGTTAATGGCAAGGCTGATGAGCTTGAGTTCATCGCCGTCCAGAAGCAACGGCGTACCCGGCTCTGTGCCGGGACGGCGCTCGATCGTCAGCCGGGCATGCACGATGGTGCGCTCTGGTGCAAGCCTGAAATCAAGCCTTGTCTCAGGAATTGCGTAAGGGGTTGGGCGGTAGTCGCTGAGGCGGAACGTCTGGCCGGTTTCTGTACGCATCACGGAACTCTTCTGGCAGATTATGGTACAGGAAGTCGTACTCGCCTTTTGCCGAAACGACAAGAAAAGCAGCACGATAATTTAATGCTGCAACAATCATGACACGGCTGGCGCTTTGCTGCGAACCTGCTTATGAATGCAATGATCCACTGGCAGATTTTGTTTGCAGCAAGGAACTGTGTCGTGCCCGCGACCACATCGGCCGAAGCCCCCCATACCGAATTCAGGCCCATGCTCGGCATCGGACTCAAGATTGCCTCTGTGGCAATCTTCGTCTGCATGTCGACCCTGCTGAAGGCATCCGATGGCGTGCCGGTCGGAGAACTGGTCTTTTTCCGTTCCTTCTTTGGCATATTCGCCCTGCTTGGCTATTATGCCGCCCAGGGCCAGCTTGCAGGCCTGTTCCAGACCAGGCATGGTTTCAGCCATTTCTGGCGTGGTCTGGTCGGTGTCTTTTCCATGTCGTTCGGCTTCTTTGCCCTGACCAGACTGCCCCTGCCGGAAGCCATTGCCATCAATTATGCCTCGCCGCTGATCACGGTTATCCTGAGCGCCATCATCCTGCATGAGGTCGTGCGGCTTTATCGCTGGAGTGCGGTCTTCTTTGGCCTGATTGGCGTCATGATCATCCTCTGGCCAAGGCTGACAGTATTTTCGTCCGAACAGCTGGTCGGCTATGATGAACTGATCGGCGCAGTGGCGGCCTTCATCAGTGCCTGTCTTGGTGCGGTTGCCATGCTGCTCGTCAGGCATCTGGTCCAGACCGAAAGGACCGGCACCATCGTCGTCTATTTCATGATTTCAGCCAGCGTGCTTTCGCTGATGACCATGCCTTTTGGCTGGGTCATGCCGAGCGGGATGCAATGGGTCATGCTGATCGGGGCAGGGCTGTGCGGCGGCATTGCGCAGATCCTGCTGACCGAATGCTACCGCTATGCGCCAATGTCAACAATCGCGCCCTTTGAATATACATCGATGCTTTTGGGGCTTGGCATTGGCTATTTTGCCTTTGGCGATGTGCCGACCATGACCATGCTGGTCGGCAGCATGATCGTGATTGCGGCAGGCAGCTTCATCATCTATCGCGAGCACCAGCTTTCCCTGTTGGAGCAAAGACGGGAGGCAATGCATTAGGCTCAGCCCTTGCCGCTTTCTGCACGCGGATCAAGCTGCATCGTTTCCGGTGTTGTCTTGTTGTCCGGTGGATGGAACTTGAACTCGGTCTTCTGGTCGCTGATGGCCGGGCGCTGCCGACGGCGAATGCGCCACAGCGCATGCAGGCCATAGAATGCAAAGGCAAAGGCCATGGTGATGAAAAAGCCCGGCGCACCGATCATGTCCATGAGCGGGCCGGATACGGCCGGGCCGATTACACTGCCCACGCCATAGATGATGAGCAGGCCGCCGGAAATCTTCACGAATTCATTGGCATCGGCATAGTCATTGGCATGGGCGACATTCAGGCTGTAGATCGGATAGATCACCGAGCCGAACAGGAACATCATGATATAAAGCATGATCGCCGATGTCGGCTGAAACGTGATCATGATGGCAGACAGTACAAAGCCGATAATGCCTGCCACAACCATGACATAGCGGCGGTCGACGAAATCGGAGGCGCGTCCGATCGGATACTGGAAAACCACCCCGCCAATCATGGCGCAGGCCAGCATGGTGGCAATGCCGAAGGTCGAAAGCCCGTTCATCTCGCCGAAAATTGCGGCAAGGAAGTTCCATGTACCTGCCACGATACCGGCAATCAGCGACCCGACTGCAGCGGCGGGTGAACGGCGATAAAGGCCCTTGAGGTCAAGCGAGACCTGTGTGAGTGGCCGAGGCGACTGGGCATTGGACAGTGCCGTCGGCAGGAGTGCGGCGGCATAGATGAGCGCGCAGATGATGAACAGGGTCTGTGTCCCCGGGTCACCAAAGGGCAGAATATACTGGCCGCACAGAAGGCCGATCATGGTGATGATCATGTAGACCGAAAACACCATGCCGCGCGTTTCATTGGTCACGCGCTCATTGAGCCAGCTTTCAATGATCATATAGCTGCCAGCAAGCGAAAAACCGGCAATGCCGCGAAAGATCATCCAGGTCACAGGATCGATCACCAGTGCATGCAGCAGCAGCGCCATGCACAGAAGTGTCAGCAGCGCCGAAAAGACACGCACATGGCCAACCCGGCGCACAAGATGCGGAATGATGATGCAACCCGCCGTGAAAGCCAGCGAATAGGTCATGCCCATCCAGCCGATGGTGGTGGTCGTCCAGCCTTCCATGCCGCCGCGCAAGGGCAGAAGAATGCCTGCAAGCCCGCCTGCAAGCAGCATCAGAAAGGTGCTGGTGAGCAATGCAACAATCGGCAGGAACTGCCCGGCCATGACAGGACTCCACTCAACGAGACGGGGACAATGCTTCGAGCATTTCGCACATTGTTAAAACATGCAAATTGCTTCCATTTTTGACAAGCGCCCAAAGCACATTTGCGTTTGTGGAAGACATGCTGGACTTAATTAAGGCAGTTTGATGGGCGGCAAAAAGTCTTTTCCTTACAGGGAAGAAATCTCCGCCAGCTTCATTTTGACAGCGAGAAAATCACGCCATGCCAGACGCTTTTGCGCGGATGCACGCAGAAGATAGGCCGGGTGCAGGGTCGGCATGACCGGAATTTCAACGCCGGAACGTGTCCGGTGCAGCTGCCAGTTGCCGCGCAGGCGCAGGATTCCCTCTGTCGCGCCGGTCAGCGCCTTGGCCGCAGGGCCGCCCAGTGCGACAAGAATTTTCGGCGCGGCAAGCTCGATCTGGCGTTCGATAAAGGGCCGGCATAATTCGGTCTCAAGCGGGGTCGGCGTGCGGTTGCCCGGCGGACGCCATGGGATCGTATTGGCGATATAGACATTTTCGCGTTTCAACCCGATCGCTTCAATCATGCGATTGAGCAACTGGCCGGACTTGCCGACGAAGGGCAGGCCTTCAATATCCTCATCGCGCCCCGGCGCTTCGCCAATGAACATGATGTCGGAATTGGGGTCGCCATCGGCAAAGCACAGATTCTTGGCAGTAAATTTCAGGCGACAGCCATCAAAGTTGGCAAGACGCTCACGCAGTTCTTCCAGCGTGCTGGCCTGCGATGCGGCCTCACGTGCAAGCGCAATCTGGCCGCTGTCCGGAAGATCCTGGGCAGCCTGTACCGGGCGCGCGGCGGGGACAGCGGCATTGGATGATTCTGACGCAGATCCTGCCGTGCTTTCCGGGGCAGGCCGGGCAGTCGGTTTTGTCGTGGCGGGTTCGGGTGTGGCAAAACGGTCTATCGGTGTCTCTGACAGGGGCGTGTCAACGCCAGCCTCTGCGTAAAAGCGCAGCAGACCTTCCAGATCAAGTGTTCCACCATTTTCGTTCATGTCCAAACCTCACCGCATGAGGTGGCGAATTTTGCTGACGATTGCAAGCCTATATGCGTTATGGACAGGAAAACCTGTTCATCGGCATATGCAGCCCAAATATTTTTCTACCAATGCGTCAGATTTTTGCTACAGATGGTACAAAATTAGACCTTATAAAATTTACGTTTACGTTAAGGTAAAAACATAGTAGGTTTTGTATGGGTTGACGGACAATTGGACGCATAGGCGATGCTGATCAACTCTGCGACAGGGATAATCGAACCTGGGCACAAATTGCGCCAAAAACAAATGATGTTGGCTTTTTGGACAAAGTTGCGCCAAAAGCCGAGAGGAACAAGATTCTGGCTGAGGTTGCGGCCATGCCGCATCCGCCAAGCGCTGCCAGACGGAGGGACGAATGACTGAAGCCAATGAGCTTCCTGAACGCGAGAGCATGGAATTTGACGTGGTGATTGTGGGGGCAGGGCCTGCCGGTCTTTCTGCTGCAATCAGGTTGAAACAGATCAATCCCGATCTCTCGGTTGTCGTGCTTGAAAAGGGCGGCGAAGTTGGTGCGCATATTCTCTCTGGCGCAGTGGTTGATCCGGTCGGCATCGACAAGCTTCTGCCGGGCTGGCGCGAGGAAGAGGGCCATCCGTTCAAGACACCGGTGACGGATGATCATTTTCTGCTGCTTGGGCCTGCAGGCTCCGTGCGCCTGCCCAATTTCCTCATGCCGCCATTGATGAACAATCATGGCAATTACATTGTCTCGCTTGGCAATGTCTGCCGCTGGCTTGCAACCAAGGCGGAAGAGCTTGGTGTTGAAATCTATCCGGGCTTTGCCGCCACTGAAGTACTCTATAATGACCAAGGTGCAGTCATCGGTGTTGCCACCGGTGACATGGGCGTTGAGCGCGATGGCACGCCGGGCCCGAACTACACCCGCGGCATGGCGCTGCTTGGCAAATATACGCTGATTGGCGAAGGTGCGCGCGGCTCGCTCGCCAAACAGCTGATCGCCAGGTACAAGTTGGATGAAGGTCGTGAGCCGGGCAAGTTCGGCATTGGCCTGAAGGAATTGTGGCAGGTTGATCCGTCCAGGCACAAGCCTGGTCTGGTACAGCACTCCTTTGGCTGGCCGCTCGACATGAAGACCGGCGGCGGTTCGTTCCTCTATCATCTGGAAGACAACCTGGTTGCGGTCGGCTTCGTGCTGCACTTGAACTACAAGAATCCTTATCTTTCGCCATTCGAGGAATTCCAGCGCTTCAAGACGCATCCGGCCATCCGCGGCACCTTCGAGGGTGGCAAGCGTTTGGCCTATGGCGCGCGCGCCATCACCGAAGGCGGCTATCAATCCGTGCCGAAGCTCTCCTTCCCGGGCGGTGCGCTGATTGGCTGTTCGGCAGGCTTTGTGAATGTGCCGCGCATCAAGGGCAGCCATAATGCTGTTCTCTCCGGCATTCTGGCGGCAGAAAAGCTGGCGCAAGCCATTGCGGCCGGCCGCGCCAATGACGAGCCGATCGAGATCGAAAACAGCTGGCGTTCGAGCCTGATCGGTCAGGACCTGAAAAAGGTGCGCAACGTCAAGCCGCTCTGGTCGAAATTCGGCACGGTATTCGGCGTTGCGCTGGGTGGTCTTGATATGTGGACGAACCAGCTGTTCGGCTTCTCGCTGTTTGGCACGCTGAAACATGGCAAGACCGATGCGCAGTCGCTTGAACCGGCCGCCAAGCACAAGAAGATCGACTATCCGAAACCGGATGGCGTTCTGACTTTCGACCGTCTGTCGTCGGTGTTTCTGTCCAACACCAATCATGACGAGAATGAGCCAATCCATCTTCAGGTGAAGGACATGCAGTTGCAGGTCTCGTCTGAGCATGATGTCTTTGCTGGCCCATCGACGCGCTATTGCCCGGCTGGTGTTTATGAATGGGTGGATGCGGATGGCAATGCAGCGACTGATCCGAGCGCGAAGAATGTGCGCTACGTGATCAATGCGCAGAACTGCGTCCACTGCAAGACCTGCGACATCAAGGATCCGAACCAGAACATCAACTGGGTTCCGCCACAGGGCGGCGAGGGGCCGGTTTATCCGAACATGTAATCGAAAGGCGGCCATGAGCCGCCTTTTTCATTGCAGCATGGCCGTGGTGCTGTCGGCTTCTTCCTCTTCCTGCGGGGAAGGTGGCGCAACGGAAAAATCAAGCCGGACGGGAAGATGGCTGGAACCTGCTGCCGCGCGCAGCCAAATGTGCGGTGCCTCGATCTGTTGGCTCACCAGAACATGGTCGATTGCAAGCCCAGACACAGGCGCAAAGCTGTCTGGCAATGGGCGGGGCAGCCAGGTACCTCCATCTTTCTCCATCAATCTGGTGCCGGTCTCATGTGCAATCTGGCGCAACACGCGGGACCACGGGGCTGCCTTGAAATCGCCGGCAAGAATGGCTGGACCGGATATCTGCCTGAGATGTGGTGCGATGGCCTGTAATATTTCACTCTGCCTGCCTGGCCATGGCCAGTCGAGTGCAATGGAGGCGACGGTAACAGGCGTGCCTCCGAGGTCAAAGCGGCTTGCGGCATAGCGGCCGTCCGCGTCACAGACCGGCTCTCCGCCCTCACTAAATGGGCGACGGGACAAGATGCCAGTGCCAATGCGGTTATTGTGGCAATCGACATGATAGTGATAGCTGCCGCCAAGAATAGTAAGCCACTTGTCCCAGCTTGGATCTGCCCCCTGATAGGCGATGAAATCCGGCTTTTCGCGCGCAATCATCTGCATGATGCGCTTGTGATCGGTGGAGCTGCCGCCAAGATTGATTTGCACCAGACTGTAGCGCGCGCCTGTCTGCGTGTTGGCCGCACTGGCTGCACTTTTTGCTTCGCCCATCAGGTTGCGCGTTGCCGACAAGGTCGTGCCCAGGGCAAGCAGCGCGAAGAGCACGATCATCGCTCCTTCGCGGCGCAATGGCGTGAAGAGTAGGGGCAGGCCAAGCAAGACGAGCAGAACCGCTAAATGGCCCCGGAACAGAGCTAGCGTGTCAAAAGCAGGGCTAAGACCGCCTATGAAACCCAGCACAAGCGGTACAGAGATGACAACCGCGATGACCAGCAGAATAAAGGGGTAGCGAGAGGCGGATTGTGACATGATCTGCTGCTAGACCGGAAATATGGCGCGGTGATGAAATCGCGCCATATCAGCTTACTGGAATGCCGTTTCATAGAAGCTGCGCAACTTGCGCGAATGCAGGCGTTCATCTGGCATGGCGGCGATTTTTTCCATGGCGCGAATGCCAATCTGCAAATGCTGCGCCACCTGCCGCTTGTAGAATTCGGTTGCCATGCCCGGCAGTTTCAGTTCGCCATGCAGGGGCTTGTCGGAAACGCATAACAGCGTGCCATAGGGTACGCGGAAGCGGAAACCATTGGCGGCAATGGTGGCTGATTCCATGTCGAGCGCGACTGCACGCGCCTGTGACAGGCGTTGAACCGGCCCGCGCTGGTCGCGCAGTTCCCAGTTGCGGTTGTCGATGGTCGCCACAGTGCCGGTGCGCATGACACGTTTCAGTTCATAGCCCTGCAGGCCGGTGATCTCTGCCACGGCTTCTTCCAGTGCGATCTGGATTTCCGCCAGAGCAGGCAGTGGCACCCAGACCGGCAGATCATCGTCCAGAACATGGTCTTCACGCATATAGGCATGCGCCAGAACATAATCGCCGAGTTTCTGCGTGTTGCGCAGGCCGGCGCAATGGCCAAGCATCAGCCATGCATGCGGACGCAGAACCGCGACATGATCGGTGATGGTCTTGGCATTGGACGGGCCGACACCAATATTGATCATGGTAATGCCGGCATGGCCTGGCTTTTGCAGGTGATAGGCCGGCATTTGCGGCAGTCTGGTTTCGGTGCCGCTGGATGGCGTGGTTTCGCCTGCACGGGTGATGATATTGCCGGGCTCGACGAACTGGGTGTAGCCGCCGCCGCCTTCTGCCATCAATTGCCGCGCATAGGCGCAGAATTCATCGATGTAGAACTGATAGTTGGTGAACAGCACATAGTTCTGGAAATGGGCTGGGCTGGTCGCTGTATAATGCGCAAGCCTGTGCAGCGAATAGTCGATGCGCTGCGCGGTAAAGGGCGCAAGCGGCAAAGGCTCGCCGGGGGCAAGCTCCAGATCGCCATTGACGATCTTGTCGTCTGTTGCAGACAGATCCGGCACGTCAAACAGGTCACGCAAGGGATGCGAGAAGGCGCTGGCAATGGAGGCTTCCACATAGGTGCCTTCCCTGAAGGCGAAATGCAGTGGGATCGGCGTTGCAGATTCGCGGATCGTGACCGGGACGCCATGATTGCGGATGAGCAGCCTGATCTGTTCGACAAGATAATCCTCAAAAAGGTCAGGCCGGGTGATCGTTGCAGCATATTCGCCTGGCGTCGAAACATGGCCATAGGCCAGACGCGTATCAATTTGCGCAAAGCTTGCGGTTGAAATCAGGATTTCAGGATAATAGGCGCGGTAGCGCTGCGCAGGCAGTTCGCCGCGCGCCACTTTCTCAAAGGATGTGCGCAGAAATTCGGTGTTTCGATCATATAGCTTGCACAGCGCCGCGACCGCGGCACGGGCATCGGTGAAAACCTCCGCTTCGACAAAGGGAGGCGTTTTGATGTCAGTCCAGAGAGGTTGTTCGATTCGCTTGGTCATAAGGCACTATACCAAATATCCATTCGTATAGTGCGCCCTTTGCAGCATGATTTTTATCAACTTGACGCCTTATTGCCGTGGCTGGTCAGAATGGTCGTCTGCTCAATGCGGGCTGTATGGCGCTGGTTGACGAACAGGGCAGCAATGACCGCAAAGCCCATGATCAATAAATAAACAATTGTCACGCGTTTCAGCAAGGTTCCGCTCCAGATGATATTTCACCGGAATTTATATAAATCTGCTTGTCCGAACCGTTCCTGACTGGCCCGTTCATCTGGCGTTCAAAATTATTGAAGTCCGGCTTCTGCCCTTGTGCCGGCGCACAGGGCATCTATGATCGGCATATGCTCACAGCATGCAAGGCGCATTATTCAGATCAGGAGACGCCCTATGACTGGACTGGCAACTGAACAAACCAAACCCATCGAACTTTATTACTGGCCGACCCCGAATGGCTTCAAGATCAGCATCATGCTGGAAGAACTGGGCGTTCCCTATACGGTCAGATATGTCAATATAGGCAAGGGCGATCAGTTCAATCCCGACTTTCTGAGGATCGCACCGAACAACCGTATGCCGGCCATTGTCGATCCGGAAGGCCCGGGCGGCGAGCCGATTTCAGTGTTTGAATCCGGAGCCATCCTGCTTTATCTCGGCCGAAAGTTCGGAAAATTTTATCCTTCCGATGAGCGCAAGCGTGTTGCCGTCGAGGAATGGCTGATGTGGCAGATGGCAGGCCTTGGCCCCATGTCTGGGCAGGCGGGTCACTTCCGCATCTATGCGCCGGAAAAGGTGCAATATGGCATCGACCGCTATACGAATGAGGTAAACCGTCTTTATGGTGTGCTCAATCGCCGGCTGGAAGGGCGCGATTACATAGTCGATGACTATTCAATTGCCGACATGGCCTGCATCGGCTGGATCAATGCCTATAAAAACTACGATCAGAATCTTGATGATTTTCCACATCTGAAAAAATGGCATGAACGCATGAATGCGCGTCCTGCCGTGCAGCGCGGTCTTCTGGTGGGCAAGGAAGAACGCGAAAAGCATAATCTGGCAACCGACAAGGAAGCACAAAAGATCCTGTTCGGCCAAAAGGCACGTTGACTCCCAAAAGGCACGTTACCCCCAAGAGGCGTTGATCCTTCGCCCATGGGGCATTGTGGCAGAAATGATTGGAGCGCTATGCGTTTATCGGGCGCATGGCGCTCTGGAATCTTCAGTCTTTGCAACGGATTATTGGCGGGCGAGATTCTCACTCTTGCAGATCAGCCCGCCCATGACACAGCCGGACAGGGACAGTGTATTGCCCTTGACCGATGCCTTGCCGCTATAGGTCTTGCCTTCATCCAGCTTGCGCACCTCGCCCTCGTAGCGGCCATTTTCACCCGTCATGGTGCTGAAGCTCTGTCCCTTGTATTGGCCCGTCTGCACCGTGCCGCAGAATTTCTTCTCCCCGCAGGGTGCATAGCTGACGATGGTTCCGTTTGGGCGCTTCCAGTTGCCGACAATCGGCTCAGCCGCAAGCGCCGTGGCCGAAAATGCCGTTGTGATCGATAATCCCAGGATAATGCTTCTGATCATGATCTCCTCCCTTGGTCAGAAACCTGAAACGGCTTCTGGCTGCACAATCTCCAGGGATGACACCCTTCCGGTCATGTCATCCCAGTCATGTCATCACAGTCTCGGCTGAGCCATTTGCGAATGTTTCAGACGGTTCGCATGTGCGTTCAGCCACAGCCATGTGAAAACTCCCCTTTTCACATAACTTACGCGCACGTAAACGTAATGCATAATTTGTGGCGGGAAAAGGGATTTCTGTGTTTTCGCGGGCAAAAATCAGTCCATTTCATGGCATGCAAGCCAAAGGCAAATGACGGCATGGTTATCATCCGGTTTCAAAGGCAGGCATGCGCCCTGGGGAAAAGTTTTGGAAAAGCATTTATTCCAAAGTACTTGCATGTTTAATGAATTACTAGGTTTACCCATTGTTTGGAATTTGTTTGTGACCTGTTAAGTATCTGGTTTAACGCGCATTTCAGCCATGTATCCTAATTTTGACTGTATGGACGGGACAAACCGGTCATGGCCTCTGACTGCCGTGAAATGAGGACCGGGGTTCCGATTGATATTGAACAGGGATATCAGCATGGCGCATTTTCATGGCTCACAAAACAGGCAGAAAGCGGAAGATCTGATCCTTCTGGAAATGGGGCTGAAATTCGCAATCGGCCGCGACTGCGATATCAATGTCATAGAAGCGCATAAGTGGCTGAATATTGCCGCCATTCGCGGCAATGAAAAGGCTGCCCGCATGCGCAATCAGGTGGCTGCCACAATGACCAAGGCAGAGCTGGCCGCAGCCTTGCGCAGTGCGCGGGAATGGCTGGCATCGCATTGATGGGACATGCAAAGGGCGCGCATGCTTATGCGCCTGGTGCGCTTGTGGCTTGTTGCAAGCGCATCCCGGGTCACGGCTTTGCCGGGTGGTTATGCCATTGCAGTATGTTTTATTATTAGTGCTTGAAATGACTTCATAATATTATCAGCGGGTCATGCATGGGCATGGGGAATCAATAATAAACATAGAAAATCATAGTAAAAACGCATTTTTGACTATTTCCGTGAGAAATACTGCATTGACTTGGAAAATCTGCAAGAGCAGATTCAGTCATGACATACATGCTGCGTCTGATGCGTGCCGATGTGTTGAGTGATTGCAAAGCCGCGAAGCGTAGTGTGCAATGCAATTGTCAAATTGGACAGGGAGCAACGGGATGTCTATTCGTACGTTAACCGCCTTTGCTGGCTCGGCCATCATAATGAGCGTCTCTGCGGTCATCTTTTCTTCGCCAGCCAATGCGTTGACGATGAAGGAGTGCAGCGCCAAGTACCAGGCCGCAAAGGATGCGGGTACGCTTGGGAATATGAAATGGAATGATTTCCGCAAGACGCAATGTGGCGATGCCTCTGCTCCGGCTCCATCCAGCCAGCCGACCAAGTCTGCAAAGGCAGCCAAGAATACAACCGCTGCGGATAATCAGGCCAAGGGTCTGAGCATGAAACAGTGCAGTGCCAAATATCAGGCCGCCAAGGAAGCCGGCACGGATAATGGCATGAAGTGGAATGATTTCCGCAAGGCGGAATGTGGCCCTGGTGCAGATCCGGTCGCCTTGAGCACGGATGGTGACAAAGAGCCACCAGCACCGACGATCGCAGCCCCCAAGGGCGTGAAATTCCCGAGTGCGATTTCGGCAAAATATGCCAACGAGCCCGCGGGGAAGGCACGCATGCACACCTGCCTTGATCAGTATCATGCGCTGAAGGACGCCAATGCCTTGAACGGCCTGAAATGGGTGCAGAAGGGGGGTGGCTATTACAGCCTGTGCAATGCCCGTCTCAAGGGAAATTCATAAGTTGCGCGCAGTCTGGCCGGGATGGCAGGCTTGAAACCTTCTCATCGGGTTGCGGCGGCCATCCAGTTGCCGGGTGAAGCAAAGGTGCGGAGATGTGATGCATTTTCGCGCCTTTTCGACAAATGGGCCAGACGGGATCGTCCAGCCCGGGAGGAGTACAGCTTTATGCCGCCGAAATGGTTTGCAAACCCGCGTCGAGCCGCTTGGTAGGCCTGCTCCAAGAGTCTTTCCTGTGCGCCGGCCTTTCGGTGCCATTTCCATTGATCTGATGAGCCGAAAGCCCTCAGCCATTGGGTTGGTTGGTTACGCAAGGTACAGCTTGATATGACGCGTCAGCAAGTGCATGAAGGGGCAATTAACGTTTTGATCCCCAGCCACTTATTGCAATGCAAAGCCAGCCCAGCATCATGAGCGTGCCGCCGGTGGGGGCTGCGAACGGAAACAGGCGGCTGCTGGCCAGATCGCGATATATAAGATCACCACAGAACAGGGCAAGACCAACAATCAGGATGGCTGCGCCAATATTGGCAGCACGGCTGGTGGCAGCAATGATGGATAAGACGAGCAATGCCGGCGCATGGGCCAATAAGAGGGGAGCGATTGTGCCCAGGTAATTTGCGCTTCCATGTGCAGCACCGGCATAGGCAGCTATGCCCAATACGCCACAGATACCTCCAATCGTGCTCAATACGAGATTGCGAGACTGGTTGCGTGCAAGATCAGACATTTTCTCTCCGGGTTATAAGTGTTGTATCCTAGGTAATTCCAGGAAAAGCGGAGATCGGTTTCCGGAATTGTTCTGAGCGCGTCATTGTGCATCACACGGATGGGCTGGTCGGTCGACGTGCGTCGGCCAGAGCTTGAGGCAATGCTTCCTCGAACGGATCCAGCTGTTCATCCGTGCCGACGCTGACACGGATACAGCGATCGAGAACAGGTGCCGCTGGTTTGCGCACGAATATGCCACGATCGAGCAAGCCATTGAGAACCTTGATGGCAAATTGTGCATCAGCGCCACAATCGATTGTGACGAAATTGGTTGCTGAGGGGATTGGCGCAAGGCCATTGGCGCGGGCGATGGCTGCGACGCGTTCTCGTGCCTTCCGGATCCGCTTCACCACGTCTCGCAAGTAATTCTGATCCTTGAGAGCCATCAGAGCTGCGGCTTGCGCCATGCGGCTGACAGCAAAATGATCGCGCACCTTGTCGAATGCAGCGATGGCTTGCGCGCAGCCAATGGCATAGCCGCAACGTATGCCAGCAAGGCCATAGGCCTTTGAAAAGGTGCGCATACGCAAAATATTCGGCCGATCCGTCTCAAAGGGTGGGAAAGCGAAAGCCGGGCCCGTTTCGCAATAGGCTTCATCAAGCACCAGCATGGTCGTTTCCGGCACGCGTTCCACGAAGGTCTGTATCTCTGACCCCTCATGCCATGTGCCCATCGGATTGTCCGGGTTTGAGATATAGATGATCTTGGCATCATGTTTGCGTGCGGCATCAAGCATCGCATCCAGATCGGAATGATCATTATGATAAGGTACGGTAATCAGTGCGCCGCCATACCCTGCCACATGATAATTGAACGTCGGATAGCCGCCGAGTGAATTGATGACCTTGTCGCCTGGCTGCACATATTGACGGACGATCAGGCCGAGCAGGGCATCGACACCGGCGCCAACCATGACATTTTCAGCGCCAATACCATAATGCGCAGCGATAGCATGACGCAACGCATGGTTTTCCGGGTCGCCATATTGCCAGATGGCGCTTGCCTCTTTCTGCATGGCCTCAATCACCGATGGGGCAGGGCCAAAACTGTTTTCATTGGCGCCAAGGCGGGCGCGGAACGGCTTGCCCCGGTCACGCTCCAGGGTTTCCGGACCAATGAATGGAACGGTGGTAGGAAGTTGGGCAACGATCTGAGTCAGACGCGGAGATGCCATGGTGGCTCCAGGAGAAATGATTCATGGGGGTGACAGTTTGCCCCGTCTCATAGCGCGAAATAACCACCCTTTTGTCAGGACGGCAAGATTGTTCTGCATGGCTGGCAGTGGGCGTTAACGTGTTCTTCCGCAAATAAAAACGCCGACGGTTTCCCGTCGGCGCCTGATGCATCAAGCATGCATTCTATTAGAATGAACGCTGGAAGCGAATGATACCACCCCAGGCATCCTTGATTTTGATGTCTTCTTTTGCAGCTTCAACGCGGTATGGATGATCCCTATCCCACTTGGTGAAGGAAACTTCCGGCGTGATGGTGAAGCCAGGAACGAGTTCATATGCAACGTTGGCGGTAAGGGCGGTCTTGCCCCATTCTTCATATGCAGCCTGGAAGTTGAATGAAGCCTGCTGGGTTGCCTTGTACTTGAAGCCGCCCCAGACTGCCCAGTTGCCACCCCACTGACCGAAGTTCTGGAGCGGGGTTTCGTCACCAGAATATGCACCCTGTGCCCAGATCGAGAACTGGTCGGTGATGTTGACATCGGCGCGGATCTTGCCAGACCAGTCTTCGATGACCGAGTCATAGGCAGCAATACCAGCGATCTTGCCCCAGCCGCCCTGATACTTCACGCCACCAAGGATGTGTGGGACATAGCCGTCGATGATGTAGTTGTCAGCACCTTCTTCGAGGGCTACAACAGCCGAGAAGCCATTGCCAGCGTCGAAGTTGTAGGCAATCTTGCCGGTACGGTACGGGGTTGCTGCAACGACGTCATCGTTGATGACATCGCCAAGGCCGCCGGTGAAGATGTGGAATTCAGATTCGTCGATACCGACCTTGAAACCACCGAGGGTGATGTAGGCAAATTCCATGACAGTGCCAGAGGTGGTATAACCATAATAGCCGTCATGACCCGAGGCAAAGGCTTCATAGTTGAAGCGCAGTTCGGTGTAGGTCTTCAGAGTGCCGAGTTCGGTTTCCGTGCCGGTGCTTACACGCAGGGCGAAACGGGCACGCTTGTCCCAACCTTCACGATCCCAGCCATTATAGACATCGTCACCGCCACGAACGTCGTAACGAACATAGCCATGGATGCGCAGGCAGGTTTCGGTGCCTGGGATGTAGAAATAGCCAGCGCCGTAAGCGTCGCAAACGCGGACATATTCAACGGCTTCTGGTTCAGGCGCAACAACTGCATCAGCTGCCTGAGCGCCGGTAGCTGCAACAAGAGCCGCAGCGGAGCCAAGAAGAAGGCTCTTCATGTTCATGTCTGACCTCCAGTCAAAGTTCATATTCGGGGCTGGGAATTTTGATTTTGGCTGGAGTGGTCCTCCCCCCTGTCCCTATCCCCCCTGAGAGAGTCACGCCGAAGCGTACCCTTTCGACGGTGGAGGATACTTGGAAGAGTTGATGTTTCAATAATGAATAGGGATACAGTTTGTTGCCATGTATTCTAAGCGACGCCATTGTTGCAAAAAAGACACGAATTTGCCTGGGTTGTCTATACATCTTATGGAATGTTAAGGATGTTTAAATTGCAACTTGTTGTTTTAGTTGTTGTTTAACCGTCAGTTTGTACTGGGAGTTGTGCCGGCGACATTTTATGGAAGGTGTGCGAGGAAGCTTTATTTCATTTATCTGCGATGAATTTGGGGATCATTTTCGTTATTTTCACTTCCCTGCCTGGGGAATGCACAATGGTATTGCCAATCTGCGGTATTGCCAATCTGCCAGGACAGCCGGATCACGGCATATTCTTCGCTCAGGCGTTTAAGGCTTATCAATTCCAATCGGGCGGATCCTGATCCAATGGCCGCCGCTTCCGAAGCACGACTTCAGTGGAGGATCCGGTTGAATGATCGCAAGTGAGAACCCCGTATTTTAGTCCAGGTGAATTCGCTTTGCTGATAGGGAATCAGATGGGTGAGCGCATATTCAATCTGTGTGGGGTCCAGAGGGCATACTGTAATTCTGGACAATCGTGTTGCCCACAAGGGTACGAGGGACAAATTTCACGGAATTTGCCTGAATTTCTCAGCAAAAACGCGGTTTGTTCATGTTATGAGCCGCAATTTTTCGCCGTTTGAGAAATTGAAAGAAATTCTGTATGAAGCGAAAAAGCCCTTGTTTTCTAAGGTTTGTAACGCTATGTCGAAACCGTGGAGAGGTGGCCGAGTGGTCGAAGGCGCTCCCCTGCTAAGGGAGTAGACCTCAAAAGGGTCTCGTGGGTTCGAATCCCATCCTCTCCGCCAGTACTTTTAGTCATACATTTGATATTGTTGCGATAATAGGTCTGAAGCCTATCGATTGCTGGAATTGCGCTGCAAAATGGCGGCAGCAAGCGCGTTGGTCTTGCTATCACGGCGATAGCCCATTTCCATTAAAATTTCCGATCAAACGAATTGCAGGGATCTGCGCTTTAATCCGTAATATGAACTGGTGGTGCAAATGGCCAACCTCGCCAAAAGGATAGCTGTGTGAGGATGACAGCTGCATGGTCCTTGTTTTTCTGGGGCAAGTCTTTGCCGCGTCATACGGAAGTCAACATGATCCTTGAGTGTGGTCGCTGTCGTTGAAACTGTTGAGGTTGGTATTGACAAGGCCTGTGTGTAGATCGGTTGAATGGCTTCAAGGGGGCGATGTGCTTGACTGGCGCGGCAGTCCCGCATTCCGTTCATGTTCTTGTCTGATTCATCAACCAGCGGGGGCAAGTATTCCGTCGGTTCGCCTAAGTACGATACTGTGCCATGTTGGGTATCTGTATCATTGGATGAAATGAATTCTGAAAAATGCGGGATTTTTGGATTGTTGTACTGCTTTGCGCAGATGTCTAAGAGCCCGACTCAAAATTCCATTTTTGCGATACGCCTCGTCATTCGCCTGATTGAGGAGATGACCATCCAAGCTTGTGACG
>NZ_JBHSEL010000109.1:0-22267 GCF_042653845.1 Daeguia caeni
CCCAACTAGCCAGTAGTTTGAATCATATTTTAATCGAAAGGGGAATCCCTTTCGATTCCATCAAAATGTGAGTTGCTCTAAAGTCATCGGCCGCCGCAGCAGAAAATAGGTGTGAAACAAAAAATGGCGGATGCGCATATCGATTCTCCGGACTATGCAATATGATGCACATTCGAAGCGCCATGCATCATTAAATTTTATGATTGCCGTTTCAGCCTGATCACAACGTATAAAGTCCGGTTATGTTTCGTCTGACCCACATATCTGATGTCCATCTCTCGCCTTTGCCGCATGTGCGCTATCGTGATCTCGCATCAAAACGGATTACCGGCTACATCAACTGGCTGCGCAACCGCCGCAAATCCATGCAGGGCAATACGCTGGAACGCATCATTGCCGACATGCTGGAGCAGGCACCCGACCATATCGCCGTCACCGGCGACATGGTGAATCTGGCCCTCGATCTGGAAATCGAAAATGCCCGTGAATGGCTGAAACGTCTTGGCGAGCCGGAGAATGTGTCGGTCGTGCCGGGCAATCATGACGCCTATGTCCCCGGCGCGCTCGCCAAGGCCTGCCGCAAATGGGAGTCCTGGATGCGTGGCGACGGCATCGACAATACGGGCAGACAACTACAATTTCCTTATCTACGCCAGCGCGGCCCTGTTGCCCTGATCGGCGTCTCCTCAGCCCGCGCCACCGCTCCCTTCATGGCCAGTGGCGACTTTCTGCCGCCGCAGGCAAAACGCCTGGCCGCAATGCTGAACGAGGCCAGAGAGTGCGGCCTGTTTCGCGTGGTGATGATCCATCATCCGCCCGTCTATGGCGCCACCTCTGCCCATAAGCGGCTGTTTGGCATTGGCCGGTTTCAGAAACTCATTCGCAATTGCGGCGCAGAGCTCATCCTGCACGGCCATACCCATCTTGCCACGCGTCATGACATTGACGGACCGGACGGCAAGGTGCCGGTGATCTGCGTGCCCTCCGCAAGCCAAAGCTATGGCGGACACAAGCCGCCTGCACGCTACAATATTTTCGACATTGCGCCACAGGAGGGCGGTGGCTGGTCATGCCTGTGGCAGCAACGCGGCATCGCCGAAGCTGCTGAGCACATACTCGATCTCGGCAGTGAAAGACTGTATTGAAGCCGACCCGCTTCCTCGCAGGTTATTGTTTTCGCAGTTCCGGACGGAAAACCTATTCCCACCTTTCCTGGAACTGCTTTTGTCAGGCAAAAAGCGCGATAAAACGCTCACCAAATAGCAGGAACAGGACGAGCGAGGCTCCAACCACGCCAAGCAGGAACCAGATCAATGCCGACAGGCAATAATCGATCCTTGTCTGTTCAATGAGCGTTTTTCCCGCAATCGTCGTTGTCTTTTCGCCAGCTGCAACCACATCGCCTTCCATGATCCGCGCGCGCTCGACCAGCCGGTCAGCAATATAGGCGGTGACGGCGTCGGCAATCACCTTCGGATCGCTGTCTTCTGCAACGACGATCCGCCCCCGCCGCGTATCGCGCTGGAACCGATAGGTGCGCCTGTCTCGCCCCATCGTCACATGTGCCGTTGCATCAATCCACAGACGTGGCTGCAACCCGGAGGAAATGGCAAAATCCCACAGGCTGCCATCCTGCGGCACGGCGTCAAAAACCGGTCCGAGTTCCTGTGCCAGCACTTCAAGCCGCGCAATATCCGCTTCCTTGATATCGACAAGACCATCATCGCGGTCAGCCGCCGCAATCTTGGCGGCACGAATGGCATCGACAAGATTGCGTGAAGCTGCCAGGGACTGTTCGTTCAACGCACGCATAAGCGGCCCATCTTTGACTGACACTGTACACCGGTTGCGACAGGTTAATGCAAGTTTGGCCTGCATCCAACGAAAAAGGCGGCGCCGGACGCCGCCTTTTCAAACCATGCTTAACCGGATTACTTGCCGATCACACGATTCGCCGCCGAGACGATTGCTTCGAGCGAGGCGCTGACGATATTGGCATTGATGCCGGCACCGAACAGCTTGCCGCCCGGATGGGCAATCTCGACATAGGAAATGGCCGAAGCGTCCGACCCCTGTTGCAGGGAATGTTCGGAATAGTCGACAACCGACATCTTCACGCCAAGATATTTCGACAGCGCATCCATGAAACCGTCGATCGGGCCGGTCCCCTTGCCTTCAATCGTCTTGGTCACACCATTATCGATGATCTCGGCCGTGAGAATACGGCGGCCCTTCTGTTCCGGATCCGGATAGGTGTGATGATCGACAAATTTCAGCCGCGCATCCGGCTGGTTGATGTAAAGCTTCTGGAATTCGTCATAGATACGCTTTGACGGCAATTCCTTGCCTTCTTCATCGGTGATGTGCTGGATGATTTCGCGGAATTCGACCTGCATGTTGCGCGGCAGGTTCAAGCCATAGTCTGCCTGCAGGATATAGGCAATGCCACCCTTGCCCGACTGCGAGTTGATGCGGATGATCGCCTCATAGGTGCGACCGACGTCCTGCGGGTCGATCGGCAGATAGGGCACTTCCCAGATCGGCGAATTGGAGGTCTTGCGCGCCTTCATGCCCTTGTTGATCGCATCCTGATGCGAACCGGAGAAAGCGGTATAGACCAGCTCGCCCACATAAGGATGGCGTTCAGGAATGCGCAGCTGGTTGGAATATTCGTAGACTTCCTTGATCCGGTTGATGTCGGAACAGTCGAGTTTCGGATCAATGCCCTGCGTGAACATGTTGAGCGCCAGCGTCACCACATCGACATTGCCGGTGCGCTCGCCATTGCCAAACAGGGTACCTTCAACGCGGTCAGCACCCGCCATCAAGCCAAGTTCTGTTGCGGCAATGCCCGTGCCACGGTCATTATGCGGATGCAGCGAAATGATCAGGCTTTCGCGATTGTCGAGATTGCGGCACATCCATTCGATCTGGTCGGCATAGACGTTCGGCGTATTCATCTCGACCGTTGAAGGCAGATTGATGATCAGCTTGTTGTCCGGCGTCGGCCTGACGATCTCGATAACGGCGTTACAGACCTCCAGCGCGACTTCCAGTTCCGTACCGGTGAAGCTTTCCGGCGAATATTCAAAGCGATAGCCGCCGCCAGCCTTGGCCGACATATCCATGATCATCTTGGCTGCGTCGGTTGCAATCTGCTTGATGCCGGCAACGTCCTTGCCGAACACGACGCGGCGCTGCAATTCGCTGGTAGAATTATAGAAATGAATGATCGGCCGCTTTGCCCCTTCCAGCGCCTCAAAGGTACGGGTGATCAGTTCCGGACGGCACTGCACCAGAACCTGCAGACTGACGTGATCCGGCACATTGCCTTCTTCAATCGTCCAGCGGCAGAAGTCGAAATCCGTCTGCGAAGCGGAAGGGAAACCGATTTCGATTTCCGGGAAACCCATATCGACGAGCAGACGGAACATGCGTTCCTTGCGGTCATGGCCCATCGGATCAACCAGCGCCTGATTGCCATCGCGCAGGTCAACCGAACACCAGATCGGCGCCTTCTCGATCCGCTTGGAAGGCCAGGTGCGATCATCGAGTTTCGGAGCCGGAAATGGCGCATATTTCGTGGCAGCATGAGGCATGCCGCGGGTGTGGCTGTCGGTTTGTGGCTTAACGACGGTCTGGTTCATATTTCATATCCTTCCGGCTTTCGGACGGCAGCAATGGCCGACAAGCGCGGTCTGTATTGATCAAATTTCGGAAGATGTAAAGTAAAGGAGCAGAGGCTAGCGCGCCGGTATCGACCGCCGGACGCTCCTTCAACGAGCCCGGCGATCGCCGCTAAGGCCGAGGGTAAGAAGCGAGTTCAGGACGCAAACATTCACACGCGCGCATTTCGCGGCGGCGGAATATCTCAAAGATGTTGCGTGTCTCGTAACCATGCCTCAACTTTTACACACCCAGCCTTTTGGCTGCAAGCAGGAATTTTGTCAGGCAAACGGAATTGCGTTTGTTCCTGGAGGCAGCTTGGCCTCGTCTTCCGGCTCGACATGGATGACGACGCGTACATTTTCAAGCTCCCGCTTCAACGCATCCTCGATGCGGTCACAGATCTTGTGCGACTCACTGACCGTCATGTTGGCCGCCACGACAAGATGAAATTCGATAAAGGTGACCCGGCCGGCAATGCGGGTGCGCAGATCATGTACTTCGATTGCCCCGGCCGCATTGGCGGAAATCACGTCACGAATGCGGATTTCCTCTACAGGTTCCACGCCAATATCCATCAGCCCCTGCACCGAGGAATTGATGACGTGCCAGCCCTGCCACAGAATGTTGAGCGCAACGAGAATGGCCAGAAGCGGATCAAGAATGTTCCAACCGGTCACGACCGAGGCAATCAGGCCAAACAGGACACCAACCGAGGTGAAAACATCGGTCATGATATGCTTGCCATCGGCTTCAAGCGCTGGCGAGCGTGCACTGCGGCCAACCCTGATCAGGATGCTTGCCCACAGACCATTGAGCACGGAAGCAACCATATTGATTGCAAGCCCCAGCCACGGCTCATCCATGGCACGCGGCACAGACAGCGCAAACCAGGCTTCCCGGAAAATCAGCAGTGCTGCCACCACAATCAGCACCCCTTCCACAACGGCAGAAATATATTCCGCCTTATAGTGCCCGAAGGGATGATTGCCGTCGGCCGGCTTGTAACTGACATTGATTGCCCACAATGCCCCCATGGCGGCAATCACATTGACGATCGATTCCAGCGCATCCGAATAAAGCGCAACCGATCCTGTCATCCAGTAGGCCAGATATTTCAGGGCCATGACGGCGAAAGCAACGGGGATCGACCAGACGGCAAGCCGTCTTACTTTATCTTTCGTGTCCATGGCAGACCTTCGAATTGACTGATTCCCAACCAGCTCCGTCTCTGGCCGAACTGGTTTGCATAAACGTCTCACATCCGGCAGGCGCAAGACACTTGCGCCCTCGAAAATTCCCATCGGGCCTCGCAAAGACCGCTTCCGGTTCTTGCAAGGCACGATGCGCAAGCGGCACATCATTCAAATGCAAACTGACGGGCCCAACACAATGCCTGCGCGCCGCGCGTGTATTTCGATGGGCTCTATAGCCTAAATCGCCGGCCGATCTAACCCTGAATCTGCACTGTCAGCAAATAATTTTCTGTTGCAAATGCAATGCATTACACTTGCAGATGATTTGCGGTTGCACGGACGAAACAGGGCTTTCCCCTCAGGACATCCAGCTTGCAGGATACAGCCTGTTCACGCAGGAATTGCAGGGAAGGAAAAGCAGGACGCCGGTCTGATGCTTCAGACCGGCGTCCACAAATGCAGTTGACTGCGCACTCAATAGTTGGTGCGGCGTGCCTGATGCTTTTTCGCCAGATGCTGCACCACATTTTCAATCATGCGCATGCCGGCATTATGCCCAAGCGTCATGATTGATTCCGGGTGAAACTGAACGGCTGCAACCGGCTCCTTCTTGTGTTCGAAGGCCATGATCACACCGTCTTCGGTCTCGGCCGTCACCAGAAGATCATCTGGCAGGCGTTCAGGATCGGCAAAGATCGAATGATAGCGGCCAACCGTCACTTCCCTGGGCAAGCCGGCAAAAATGCGCTCAGGCTTCGAGACGCGGATGCGTGATGGCTTGCCATGCATTGGAATGCGCAGCTGCCGCAAGGTGCCGCCATAGGCCTCCGCCAGTGCCTGCAGACCAAGGCAAACGCCAAAGATAGGCAGATTGCGCTTGCGCGCCTTTTCGATTGTTGCCTTGCAGTCAAAATCCTGCGGCGAACCTGGCCCCGGTGACAGCACGACAAGATCGGGCTTGATGCGATCAAAGATTTCTTCCGCCACCGGCGTGCGCACGGTCGAGACCGTCGCTCCGGTCTGGCGGAAATAATTGGCCAGCGTATGCACGAAGGAATCCTCATGATCGACCAGAAGGATGGACACGCCCTCGCCCACCTTTGTCACCACGCGTTCTTCAGCAACCTTGTTGCTCTTTTCTGCCTCGCGCACGGCCGCGATCATTGCCGATGCCTTCAGTTCGGTTTCGGCCTCCTCTTCCTGCGGATTGGAATCAAACAGCAGCGTCGCACCGGCACGGATCTCCGCCACGCCATCCTTGATGCGGATGGTGCGCAGCGTAAGCCCCGTATTCATGTCGCCGTTGAAATGCATCATGCCGACCGCGCCGCCATACCATGCGCGCGGACTGCGTTCATTTTCTTCCAGGAAACGCATTGCCCAGAGCTTCGGCGCGCCGGTGACCGTCACGGCCCAGGCATGGCTCAGAAAACCGTCAAACGCATCCATGCCATCGCGCAGACGCCCTTCAATATGATCAACCGTATGGATCAGACGCGAATACATTTCGATCTGGCGCCGGCCAATCACCCTGACCGAACCCGGCTCGCAGACGCGGCTCTTGTCGTTACGGTCAACATCGGAACACATGGTCAGTTCCGATTCATCCTTCTTGGAATTGAGCAGCTTCAGGATCTGTTCGGAATCCGAGATCGCATCATCGCCACGCTTGATCGTGCCGGAGATCGGGCAGGTCTCGATACG
Organism: Daeguia caeni; assembly: GCF_042653845.1. Classification (NCBI taxonomy): domain Bacteria; kingdom Pseudomonadati; phylum Pseudomonadota; class Alphaproteobacteria; order Hyphomicrobiales; family Brucellaceae; genus Daeguia; species Daeguia caeni. The sequence continues at coordinate 6,567 of NZ_JBHSEL010000109.1, forward strand.
CCTGCCATTCACGCGCACGAACATTTCCGGCGATGCGCCAACCAGATATTCATTCTCCCCCAGATTGATGAAGAAGGAATAAGGCGACGGATTCGTCATTTTCAGGCGACGGCAGATTTCCGACGGCGCCGTATGGCAGCGTTCATAGAAGGTCTGCCCCGGCACGACCTCAAACAGATCGCCGCGGCGGAAGCTTTCCTTGGCGCGCTCAACCAGCATGGCATATTCGCCCGGTTTATGATCGCCGCGCGGCAGCTCCCTGTCAGATGGCACGAAGGGCCGGGCTTCGGTTTTGCGGTCAAGACCATGGGTCGAGGATCCACCGCAGGTAAATTCATAGCGATCAATCCAGGCCTTGGCGGCATAATGATCGGCGACAAAGATCTCGTCCGGAATGAACAGAACCAAATCGCGCTGATCATCCGGGCGCTTCAGCTTGTATTCGATCGGATCAAACTGGAAGGCCAGATCATAACCAAAGGCGCCATAAAGACCGAGATTGGCATCTTCTTCCGAGAAGAACAGACCGACAATCGCACGCAAAACCGTGAACACGGATGGTATGCGCGAGCGCTCTTCTTCGGTGAAGGTGCCGCTTGGTTCGGCAACTGTCAGCACAATGCGCTTTTCTTCCGCCGTATTGATCGTGACTTCAGAAAGCGCTTCGACGCCCTGCAGGATCGGGCGCAGCAGCACGACGCCGCGCGCATTCAACGCCTCGATGCGCATCACCCGGCCCCTCGCCGTAATGACGACCGGCGGATCGACAATGGCGGTATCCCAACGCGTATAACGACCAGGATATTCATAGTTTGAGGAGAAGACCGCCCCACGTCTTTCATTCAGCGCGTCGATATAGCTTTCGATCGCCCCCTTGTAAGAGGTAAAATGACGCGCGCGCTCGACAATGATGCCCCCTGCGGTCTCGTGTCTGACCAACTCGCTCTCTACCTGTTTCGCGTTCATACCCAGTCGATCCCAGATTTCAGACTGTTTCTGGCATTTGATTGGTGTTCAAAGCCTTTGAAACAGCCGGTTGCCATATTCAATATCCTTCAAGACCATGAACCGCCGTCCAGACACCAAACAGACAACCAAACAAAAAGGCCGCCCGGATGATCCCCCAGCGGCCTGTCCCCTCTACGCAATTGCGCAAACGCCAGCGTGGCCGCCTTTCAGCGGGCCCACCACCAACCATTCATGACAACGCGCGAAATGCTCATGCGCTACTGTTAGCGCCAGCCTGGAAAGCTTGCAACTGGAAAATTTGTGCTGCAGAGTTTGAGGCGCCTCTCATGTGCACATGATTTCATGCAATCCGGCCTCATCCGACCTACAGAGATAAATTAAATATAAACTTATAATATTAAATTAAATAAAATACATCTATACTGTAATAAATGACAGTTTAATACACACAGAAAAAGAAAACCCGGACATTGCAATTTGTCCGGGTTTTCATTATTACCCTGATCAGGTATTTGAAATAAGGGTAATTCATGCCTGCAATTTATCTCCAGTGGGCATCCATTACCCGCGAGCATTATGAATAGGTAAAATACTACTTTAAGTATACTTTAAGTATACTTTAATTATTACCATAAGTTGCAAATTGGCGCAACCTGTAATTGTCATTTTCTTGACTTCTTGAAATTAATGGTATTTTTAGAGATTCCGCTTTGAATTCCTTGGAGAATTTTCATTTTTTCGGCTTGCGCCTTTCACATATTTCCGATTCATTCCATTCGCCTCTCAAAGACTTGCAAGCAAGAGCCACTCAAACGGCCTGAATTCGGGGAAACATGATGAAAAATCTCGATGAGATGGATCGCAACATCCTGCGTGCGCTCCAGGAAAATGGGCGCCTGACCAATACGGAACTGGCTGAACGCATCAATCTGTCACAAACCGCCACGGCCGAACGTGTCAAACGTCTGACCCGCGAAGGCTATATTCTCGGATATTCCGCTCGCCTGTCGCCCAAAATGCTTGATCGCGCCATGCTGGTTTTCATTGAGATCAAGCTGGACAGAACCACGCCGGAAGTTTTTGAAACCTTTGCCAATTACACCCGCAACAACCCTGATGTGCTGGAATGTCACATGGTGGCCGGCGGCTTTGATTATTTGGTCAAGGCTCGCGTATCGGATATGGATCACTATCGCCGCTTTCTTTCGGAAGCGCTGCTGTCGCTGCCGGGCGTACGCGAATCGCACACCTATGCAGTCATGGAAGAAGTCAAGGAAACCGCTCATATTGCCGTCTAGAGCAGTTCCAGAACCAGTGAAAACCAGTTTCTGCCCCGAAGCGTGAAGACGCGATTGTCAGAGCAATTCAGAATATCCGTCAAAATCTGGATTGCTCCAGGGCAGCTTCCCCAGATGATCACGGACGGGTCCTGACCTGCAATTCTTCCCTGCCACCTGAAATGTGACTTGCCGCAAACACATGATCGCAGGCACAAGCTGCAACAGAAACAGGGCGGCTCTATTGCCCCCATCTGGTTGCGGCTATATACAAATTCGTGCCCATTGCCTGCTGTTGCATTCTGCTGCGTCACTTGGAACATGCAAGCAAGGCAAACCAGAATGGCCACCCGGCATTCATGCTGTCGCGCGCAAAGCATTGCTGCAACCATTCTGACTGATGAACTGAAACCATGGGGCAATCCCTTGCCCGAACTGAAAGCCCCGCCGATGATTTCCACCCGTCTGGCCGCCTTTCTTGCAAAGCACAATATCCACTATGGCTGGATTGTCGCTGCAATTACCTTCCTGACCATGCTGGTCACGGCTGCGGCCATGGGGTCGGCCGGCATTCTGATTGAGCCGCTTCAGCGCGAATTTGGCTGGACCAATGCCAATATTTCCTTCGCCATGGCCCTGCGTCTGGTCCTGTTTGGCCTGATGGGCCCGTTTGCTGCGGCTTTCATGAATCAGTTCGGCCTGCGCCGCGTCATTGCAGCAGCCCTTGCCATGATCACATCTGGCATTCTCGGCTCCATCTTCATGACGGAAGAATGGCAGATGGTGGCGCTGTGGGGCATTATCATCGGCCTTGGCACCGGCATGACAGCACTGGTGCTGGGTGCTACGGTTGCCGCGCGCTGGTTTGAACAGCGCCGCGGTCTGGTCGTCGGCCTGATGACCGCAAGCAATGCCACCGGCCAGCTTGTCTTCATGCCCATTCTGGCCAGCGTCGCGCAGGAAATCGGCTGGCGCACCTCGCTTGCCGTGGTGGTTGGCCTTCTGACCACCACCCTTCTGCTTGTGCTTTTGTTCATGCGCGACACGCCAGCCGATGTCGGGCTGAAGCCCTATGGCCGCACCGCACCTATGCCTGCCCCAGAGCCGAAAAAGAGCTTTGGCGCGATGGCCATGCAGCCTTTGGTGACGCTGCGCGACGTTTCATCATCAACAACATTCTGGGTGCTGTTTCTCACCTTCTTCGTCTGCGGTTTTTCAACCAATGGCCTGATCCAGACGCACTGGATTTCGCTGTGCGGCGATTTCGGCATCGCTCCGGTTGGCGCGGCCGGCATTCTGGCTGTGGTCGGCCTGTTCGACCTTGCGGGCACGATTGGCGCAGGCTGGCTGTCCGACCGTTTTGACAATCGCTGGCTTCTGTTCTGGTTCTATACCCTGCGCGGCCTGTCGCTGATCTATCTCACCTTCACCAATTTTACGGTGGCAGAGCTTGCACTGTTTGCCATCTTCTATGGCCTCGACTGGGTCGCCACTGTGCCGCCAACCGTCAAGCTTGCGGCCGACCGCTTTGGCCCGGAACTGGCTGGCATGGTGTTCGGCTGGGTCTTCACTGGTCATCAGGTCGGTGCTGCGGCGGCTGCGGCCTTCGCCGGCTTTGTCCGAACCGACTATGACAGCTATACGCCGGCGCTCATTCTCGCAGGCGCCTTGTGTTTTGCCGCCGGGGCAATGGTCTTCCTGATAAGCCGCACCGCGCCAAGTAAAACCGCGTTGCAGAACTCATAAGCCGCTATCGCCCCAATCGGCGCGCCGCGCCCAGCGGAAGACATCGCCATCACGTTTGGTGACAAGCTGTTCCTGTGCCGTTCCGTCGCGCTTGCACAGCTTGATCGCCACCTTGCCGCCGCCTGTCTTTGGCGGTGCGATCACCCTCGCTTCATAAGCCACAGGCGCTTCCCGAACCGCCGCCAGATAGATGAATTTTTCATCCTCCCACGGCACTTCTGCATCCTTGGTCAGACGATGAACACGGGAACGCGCAACCCGGCGCGCAAAATGGCACCAGTCTGGCGCAATAATCGGACACTCCTGCTGATGCGGACAGGGGGCGACAATGAACGCATTGTTTTCCAGCAGAAGACGACGCGCATCAAGAATGCGCTGCCAACCTGCCGGCGTGCCCGGCTCGATCACAACCAGCATCTGTTGCGTTGCGGCCCACAAACGCTCAACCAATAACCGGCGCTGATCCGGTGCAAGCTCATCCAGCACATAGGCCAGTGTCACCAGATCGGCCTGCGGCAAGGCAAGCTTGTTGCTGGTAATGTCGCCAGCCTGCCAGTCGAGCCTATCATAGCCGCTCTGTTCCGCAAGCACGCTGCCAAGCGTGCGGATGGCCGGACTTGCCTCGATCATGGTGGCCGAGGCCAGATCCGGCCAGCATTGTTTGGCCGCCCAGAGCACCGTTCCCGGCCCTGCCCCGACATCAAGCAGGGATTGCGGGGCAAGATCCGGGCAGATCTCGGCAGCACTTTCCAGACTGGCCCGCACCGCTGCATAGGTCGCAGGCAAACGCGCCGCCAGATAGGCTTTCGCGGCCATATCATCGGAAATATGCAACTGCCCATCGCGTGTTTCGGCGCGATAGCGCCGCGACAAGAGATCGGAAGCGCGTTTCAGATCCTGCAGCGCCACGCCTTCCAGCATGGCGTCCACCGCATGTCGCAATGCTACGGGCAATTCCATTGCCGGTCAGCGCTCCAGTACCTGTTTGATGTCCACCAGATTGGAGCGCACACGCAAGATATAGAAGCCCATCGTGGTCAAATGCGATGGCGTCAGCCAGGCATCCGGTTTGCCGTTCGATACAATGAATGGCTGCATATCAAGCGCATCACGCAACTGGCCTTCCATCTCGTCCCAGACGCCATCGAGATGTTTTTCTGACATAACCAAGCGGAAATCGGAATGGGCCGCGCGCAACAGACCATAATAGGCATAAAGCTGGCCATAGGCGAACCAGAAGCGGTCATCGGCGCGGGTGTCAAACCAACCGGCGTGATAATTTTCCGAACGATCCCTCAATATGGCCGAGGTCGAGCCAAGGTCGCTGGCAATACGATCGACAAACTGGATCAGATTGTCGGCGCGCGCATCAAAGGTCGCCTGACAGTTTTCAAGCCTCTTGTTGAAAGCGCGCAAATCCTTGATTGCAGAGCGATAATAGCTTGGTGTCGGTGTCTTGGGTCCAAACGGATTGAGGCCGAAATACCAGGCATCCTCGGCAAATTGCAGATTGCCGCGCGCCTTTTGCAGATCGGCATCAATCTGCGACGTGCCACGCAGGCGGCCAATATTGTCCACGAGCTCGATTGCCGTGCGGCGCACAGCGGAGTTGATGCCGCGCTGGAACGAGGCCTTGTTGTCCAGGAAAGGCGTGCGATCCCAGGACAAGCCAAAAAGCCCAAGCTTGTAGAGCAGCATGGAGGAAACCCATGCATTCTGGTTGACATTGAAATCGATGAGATCAGCCGTCACTTCGGCAATGGCCGATGGCGAACATTTGCGCGCGGTTGCAGGCACCTGTGCGGTCTGCACGGGCTGGTCAGCGGCAGGATGATCTGCCGGAGCCGGTCCGCCCGTTGCCGTATCGGTCGCTGGCGCGGACTGCGTTTCAGACCTGACTTCCTCGCCCGGCGTAATCGCGGTCTGATAGCTGTATTTTGCCGGATAATCCGGATTGAAATTGGTCCAGACCTGGGTTTGCCAGACGAAATAGAAATAAAGCCCGCCCAGGCCCAGCACGATAACGGCGACAATCGCCTTCCACAGCACATTCAGCCGGAGATAAAGCCGCCACAAGCCACCAAGCGGCACGGCGACCAATCTTGCCAGGGCGGCAATGAAACGGCCAAGGAATGAAAAAAAGCCTCGCACAACATCCCACACTGACGCAATTCCTCTCATCAACTGAAGCTCATGGTTTCAAATAGAGTGTGCAACGTCTTTCGACAACAACCTTTGCCGCAATGAATGCATGTCTGGGATTTTCACCACTCCACTTGCAACCCAGGGGCTATGCGTAATATCATCCTGACAGATGCCAAACCGACAGGGTCCGTGCCATGTCATTCAGCTTGGCATGGGTAGATTGATTTGTAAAATCAAAAGCTTGTAAAACAAAGGCGTCTGAGGCACAGATTAGCCGACACTTTGGCCGACCTGGCTCACCGGGAACAGACACGCCAGCAAATGATTAAAACACAAGGGGAAAACCATAGCAAACATCATGACTGAACGGCTTGCCCTTCGATGGCTCTTGAATAACAGATCCTTTGGTGTTTGCTAAAAAGCTAAGGCTGTGGCGTACTTCCCGGCAATCACGCCTTGGCAGATGGAGAGAAGAATGAAATCAGTATCGACCTGCATGCTAACGCTTGCCCTCGCTGTGTTCGGCGGTGGAACTACGATCCTTTCAGCCACGTCTGCCCATGCCGCTGCAGACCCGGAAAGCTGTTCCACTGTGCGTTTTTCCGATGTAGGCTGGACTGACATCACATCTACCACAGCCCTTGCCACCGAAGTGCTCAAAGGCCTTGGCTACAAGACCGACATCAAGGTTCTGTCCGTGCCGGTAACCTATGCTTCACTCAGCAAGAAGGATATTGACGTGTTCCTTGGCTATTGGAACCCGTCCATGAGCGCCGATCTCAGGCCCTATCTGGAAGACAAGAGCGTGGAAACACTGCGCACCAATCTTGTTGGCGCAAAGTATACGCTGGCCGTTCCAACCTATGCGGCCGAGGCTGGCCTGAAGGATTTCAAGGACATTGCAGCCTTCAAGGACAAGCTCAACGGCAAGATCTACGGCATTGAGCCCGGCAATGACGGCAACCGCCTCATCCTCGACATGATCAACAAGGATGCCTTTGACCTGAAATCCTTCGAGCTGGTGGAGTCGTCCGAACAGGGCATGCTGGCGCAGGTTGCCAAGAGCATCAAGGCGAAGGAGCCGATCGTGTTCCTGGCATGGGAGCCGCATCCCATGAACAAGCGCTTTGAACTGACCTATCTTACCGGTGGCGACGATTTCTTCGGCCCGAACCTTGGCGGCGCCACGGTCGAGACCAATGTGCGCGCCGGCTATACCCAAGAATGCCCCAATGTCGGCAAGTTCCTGTCCAATCTCGAATTCCAGCTTGATATGGAAAACGAGATCATGGGCAAGATTCTCGATGATGGCGAGGATCCGGCCAAGGCTGCCATTGCCTACCTCAAGGCCAATCCCGCCGTGCTTGAAAAATGGCTTGATGGCGTAACCACGATAGACGGCCAGGAAGGCCTGCCTGCCGTAAGGAAATCGCTCGGCCTTTGATGGCTATGGGCCGCGTCTGCGGCCCTGCCAGGCTCAGCTTCCGCCATCTGATGAAATGGCAAGTGGACTATGTACGCCGTCCTTGGCCCGAAACTGGCTTTCTTTTGTGGCAGACAAGCACATGATGACCGGACCTGCCGGAAAGGCTCAGGTAGCGGGAGACACCCGCACAGACCGCCTGATGCAGCGGGTCGGCCCGTCTTCGGCGAGCGACGATGCTGAGCGATTCAGCAGTGCGTCTTGCCGAAATGAGATGAAAATGCTTCACATTCCTTTGCCTTTTCTCCGCCCAACCAAACGGATAGTCTCACTTCCATCACATGAACGGCCCTGAGTCTGGACGTCACCGATACTGCAGACAGGACAGCAGGAGAATAATCGTTGAACTTGCTGACGGATTACAAGATCCCGGTCGGACAGACCGCCAAGCTGGTGGTGGACTGGCTGACAACACATCTCAGTAACTTTTTTGACCTCTTTGCCGCCATCGTCCAGGCTTTGGTCGACGGCCTGCTCTATCTCCTGAGCTTTCCACATCCTCTCATTCTGATTGCGCTCTTTGCTGCCATTGCCTGGTTCATCCAGCGCCGTGTCGGCGTTGTCATCCTGACCGTGGTCGGCTTGCTGTTCATTCTCAATCAGGGCTATTGGGATGCCACGCTCAAGACCCTGACGCTTGTCATCTCGTCCTGTTTCATCTGCATGGTCGTGGGCGTGCCGATCGGCATTGCCGCCGCGCACCGACCGCGCCTTTATGCCGCCATGCGCCCGATACTCGACCTGATGCAGACCCTGCCAACCTTCGTCTATCTCATTCCGGCCATCATCTTCTTTGGCATTGGCATGGTGCCCGGGCTGATTGCGACAGTCATCTTCGTCATTCCGGCCCCCATCCGGCTGGCACAGCTTGGCATTGCCTCAACCCCTGAGTCGCTCAAGGAAGCTGGCGAAGCCTTTGGCGCCTCGTCATGGCAGGTTCTGTGGAAAATTGAACTGCCCTATGCCATGCCGCAGATCCTTGAAGGTCTGACACAGACCATCATGCTGTCGTTGTCCATGGTGGTGATTGCCGCACTCGTAGGAGCTGACGGCCTTGGTGTGCCAGTAGTGCGTGGCCTCAACTCGGTCAATACTGCGCTTGGCTTTGAATCCGGCCTTGTGATTGTCGTGGTCGCCATCGTGCTCGATCGCATCTTCCGGGCCAATCGCATACGTTAGGAGCGCCTGCATGACCATCATATCCTTACAGGACGTTTCCATCATTTTTGGCAAACAGCCGGACGATGCGCTTGCGCTGGCAGATGACGGCGCAACCCGCGAGGAAATCCAAGCCGCGACAGGCATGATTCTTGGCGTCCACAACTGTTCGCTGAATATTCGCGAAGGCGAGATTGTCGTCCTCATGGGGCTTTCCGGCTCCGGCAAGTCAACGCTCCTGCGCGCCATCAACGGGCTTAACCCGATCGCGCGCGGCCGCGTGCTCGTACGGGATGGCGATTCCGTCATTGATGTCGGCCGAACCGGCAAGAATGCCATCTGCCATCTGCGCATGCATCTGGTTTCGATGGTGTTCCAGCAATTTGGTCTCCTGCCATGGCGTACCGTGGAAGAAAATGTTGCTTTCGGGCTGGAACTGTCGGGCATGCCCAAGGAAAAGCGCCTTGCCATTGCGCGGGAGCAACTTGAGCTGGTCGGGCTCCAGCAATGGGCCGGACACAGGATCTCATCCCTGTCTGGCGGCATGCAGCAGCGTGTCGGCCTTGCCCGCGCCTTTGCCACCGGCGCTCCAATCCTGCTCATGGACGAGCCATTTTCCGCACTTGACCCCCTGATCCGCGCCCGGCTTCAGGATGAATTGCTGGCGCTTCAGGCAAGTCTGCAGAAAACCATCGTTTTCGTCAGCCACGATCTCGATGAAGCCATGAAGCTTGGCAATCGCATCGCCATCATGCAGGGCGGCCGTATCGTACAATGCGGAACACCGCAGGACATCCTCTTGCGGCCAAGCAATCAGTATGTCGCCGACTTCGTCGCCCACATGAATCCGTTGAATGTCTTGCGCGCAGGCGACATCATGACACCGCTTGATCGCAGTGCCCCGCCCCGCCCCTTTGCGGCCACAGCACGCCCCGAGACCTATGTGCGCGATCTGATGCAAGCCGTCGCTGCCACCAGCGGCGATGTCGGCATTGTCGACAATGGTACCATCATCGGCAAGATTGCCGCCGATGATATTATTCGCGCCCTTGCCTGGCACCAGAGCCGTCATTCGCTGTAAACAGATCTCTCAGCCGGCAAACAAACACCGCGCCCTTGCAGGCGCGGTGCTCAAAGTGGCCCCGGAAAAGCGGAAACCGGTTTCCCATCCGGAACTGCGAAATGTCAAATGTCAGGGCAATCCAGATTTTCAGGGAAACTCTGAATTGCCCTGGGTCTCAGACATGAGGCCTGTCAGCCTGCTGCCTTTGCCGCTTCGCGTGCCGCCGTGCGGGCTGCCACACGGGCACGAATGGCCTCGACATCCGCGCGTGGCGTCGCAGCAAACAGCTTTTTCGTATAGTCATGCTGCGGATTGTTGAACACCTCATCACGTGAGCCATATTCAACCACCTCGCCGAAATACATCACCATCACATCATCAGCGATATAACGCACCACCGACAGGTCATGGCTGATGAAGACATAGGTGAGACCAAATTCTTCCTGCAAATCCGCGAGAAGATTCAGCACCTGTGCCTGCACCGAAAGGTCGAGGGCCGAAACCGGCTCATCCAGAATGAGCAATTTCGGATTGAGCATCAGCGCGCGCGCAATCGCAATGCGCTGACGCTGACCGCCGGAGAACATATGCGGATAGCGGTTGTAATGTTCCGGGCCGAGCCCAACCTTCTGCAGCATCAGCATGGCGCGTTCGCGGCGTTCGGCCGCCGACATGTTGGTGTTGAGCAACAGCGGTTCGGCCAGCACATCACCAATCTTCTGGCGCGGATTGAGCGACCCATACGGGTTCTGGAACACAATCTGCACCATCTGGCGCATTTCCGGCGTCAAGCCATCACGCGCAATATTGATGTCCTTGCCGCCAATCAGCAATTCGCCAGAGGTCTGCGGATCGATCATGGTCAGAATGCGTGCAAGCGTTGACTTGCCGCAGCCCGATTCACCAACGATCGCCAGCGTCTTGCCCTTTTCGACCTTGAAACTCACGCCCTTGAGGGCACGAACTATCTTGGGCTTGCCGAAGATGCCGCCACTGACATGATAATCGCGCGTGAGATTGCGCCCTTCGAGAACGATCTCGCTCATTGCGCCTCTCCTGCATTCGCTTCCAATATGAAGTCAGACACGGTTGGCAGACGGTCGCCAACGGCATTTTCCGGCAGAGCGGAGAGGAGCGCGCGTGTATAAGGATGTTTTGGCGCGGAAAACAGCGACAGAACGTCGGCTTCTTCCATCTTGTGCCCCTTATATTGCACGATCACGCGGTCAGCCGTTTCGGCTACCACACCCATATCGTGGGTGATCATGATCATCCCCATGCCATGTTCGACCTGAAGCTGCATCAGCAGATCAAGGATCTGCTTCTGAATCGTCACGTCGAGCGCCGTTGTCGGTTCGTCGGCGATCAGAAGCTTCGGATTGCAGGCTATCGCCATGGCGATCATCACGCGCTGGCACTGACCACCCGACATCTGGTGCGGAAAGCTGTTGAGGCGTTCCGCAGCATCACGAATGCCGACCAGTTCCAGCAGTTCAATCGCCCGCTTGCGGCTTGCAGCACCATTCATGCCCATATGCTGTTTGAGCACCTCCTGCAGCTGATAGCCGACCGTGAAGCACGGATTGAGGCTTGCAATCGGCTCCTGGAAGATCATCGAAATATCGCATCCGATGATCTTGCGCCGTTCCTTGTCAGACATGGCCTGCAAGTCCTTGCCGTCGAACATCATCCTGTCCGCCGTCACGGTTGCGGTCTTGGGCAGAAGCCCCATCACCGCCAGCATGCCGACCGACTTGCCCGACCCCGATTCACCGACAATGGCCAGAACTTCGCCCTTGTCGACGGTGATATCGATGCCATCGACGGCCTTGAATGCGCCCGTGGACGTATCGAAGGAAACCGAAAGGTTTCTGATTTCAAGCAGAGCCATGGATCAGCTCCTCTTCAGCTTCGGGTCAAGCGCATCGCGCAGACCATCGCCAATCAGATTGATGGCAAGAACCGTGATCAGGATTGCCAGACCCGGGAAGGTCACAACCCACCATGCGCGCATGATGAATTCACGCGCTTCGGCCAGCATTGTTCCCCATTCCGGTGTTGGCGGCTGCGCCCCCATACCAAGGAAGCCAAGGGCAGCAACATCGAGAATGGCATTGGAAAAGGACATGGTTGCCTGCACGACCAGCGGCGCCAGGCAGTTCGGCAGGATGGTCTTGAACATCAGCCGGATCTTGCTTGCACCAACAAGCTTGGCCGCTGTGACATATTCACGTTCCTTCTCTGCCATCACGGCAGCACGGGTCAGACGCGAGAAATGCGGCAACAGCACGAGCGTGATCGCGATCACCGCATTGATCAGGCCCGGCCCCAGAATGGCCACCAGAACCAACGCCAGAAGCAGCGACGGGAAAGCCAGCATCACGTCCATGATGCGCATGAAAACCGTATCGATACCGCCACCGAAATAGCCGGCGACCAGACCGATCACGATGCCAAGGCACATGGAGAACACGACAATGATGAAACCGACCAGCAGCGAATAGCGCGCACCATAGATGAGGCGCGAAAGAATATCGCGACCAACCGCATCGGTGCCGAGCAGGAATTCCGTCGTGCCGCCCGTTTCCCAGAACGGAGGAGTCAGCAGATTGTCACGGAACTGTTCCGTCGGATCATGCGGCGCCAGATAAGGTGCAAAGATTGCAACCAGAACCAGCGCCAGAAAGATGATCAGACCGATAACCGCACCGCGGTTAACGCTGAAATAGTACCAGAAGTCCTTGAGAGAGCGGAGCAGGCCGACTTCGCTGTCTGTCTCCGGCTGAATGACTGTCTGTGTCATTTTATCCTCACTTATGCCGGATACGTGGATTGATGAGGCCGTAGAGCAGATCAACTACCAGATTCACAATCATGATGATGATAGCGATGAGCAGAAGGCCACTCTGAACGACCGGATAATCACGACGCGAAATCGAATCGAGCATCCACTTGCCGATACCCGGCCAGGAGAAAATCGTTTCCGTCAGAATTGCGCCAGCCATCAACACGCCGACCTGCAGGCCGATTGTCGTGATGACCGGGATCATGGCATTGCGCAGGGCATGCAGGCCGATCACGCGGCGCAACGGCAGCCCCTTGGCACGCGCAGTGCGCACATAATCCTCGCCCAGCACTTCCAGCATGGCCGAGCGCGTCTGGCGCGCAATGACGGCAAGCGGGATCGTTGCCAGCACGATTGTCGGCAGGATCAGATGCGAAACGGCAGAGCCAAACGCACCCTTCTGTCCCGACAGCAGGCTGTCAATCAGCATGAAGCCCGTGACCGGCGGGAAATAATACATCAGCGAAAGCCGCCCGGAGACCGGGGTCCAGGCCAATACGCCGGAAAACAGGATGATCAACAGGAGTGCCCACCAGAAAATCGGCATCGAATAACCGACAAGGGCTGCCCCCATCAAACCCTGATCAAACCATGAGCCGCGCTTGACCGCAGCAATGACGCCAGCTGGAATGCCGATCAGAACCGCCAGGAAAATGGCACAGATCGAAAGCTCGACAGTGGCTGGGAACAGGGTGAAAAATTCAGTCAGCACAGGCTTTTTCGTCACCAGTGACTGGCCGAAATCACCATGCAGAAGATTTCCGAGATAATTGAGATATTGTTGCCAGAGAGGGCGATCAAAACCAAGCTGTGCCATCAGTTCGGCGTGGCGCTCCGGGCTTACCCCGCGCTCGCCCGCCATCAGAAGCACAGGATCACCCGGCAGCACGCGCACGAAGGCGAATGCAACGATAGTGATGCCTATAACTGTCGGAATCAGATAGGCGAGTTTGTTCAGCAAAAATCGAAACATGAAAAAACTCCGACCGGATGCAGGGTCGAGACCCTACACCCGGCCGCTCGCGTTGTCAGGATTATTCGGCGATATCGACTTCTTCGAAGCGATAATCACCAAGCGGGCTCATCTTGAAGCCGGTTACCTTGGCAGACATCGGAACGAAAACGGTCGAATGACCGATGGTGTTCCAGGGAGCCTGCTCCTTGAAGATGACCTGTGCTTCTTCGTAAAGCTTGGTGCGTTCTTCCGTGCTGGTCGAAACCTTGGCCTTCTGGATCAGATCTTCGAACGGCTTGTAGCACCACTGGGCGCGGTTGTTGGAACCAACGCCAGCGCAGCCAAGTAGCGTGCCAAGGAAGTTGTCCGGGTCACCATTGTCACCCGTCCAGCCGAGGATAACGGCACCGTCGCGTTCCTTGTCGCCCGACTTCTTGAGATATTCGCCCCATTCCATCGAAACGATTTCGGCGTCAACGCCAACCTTGGCAAGGTCAGACTGCATCAGTTCAGCCGTACGACGTGCGTTTGGCATGTATGGGCGGCTGACAGGCATAGCCCACAGCTTCATCTTCAGACCCTTCACGCCAGCGGCTTCGAGAGCCTTCTTGGCAGCTTCCGGATCATACTTGTCGTCTTCGATCTTGTCGTTATAGCCCCACATTGTCGGCGGGATCGGGTTCTTGGCGACCTGGCCAAAGCCCTGGTAAACCGCATCAATGATTGCCTGCTTGTTCACAGCCTGGTTGAGCGCCTTGCGCACTTCCGGCTTGTTGAACGGTTCCTTCAGCGTGTTGTAGGCAAGATAGGCCACGTTCAGCCCGGCCTGTTCATCAACCTTGAGGTTTGAATCAGACTTCAGACCTTCAATGTCTGCCGGAGCAGGATAGGACATCAGATGACATTCGCCAGCCTTCAGCTTCTGTGCGCGCACAGCCGGATCGGTGGTGATGGCAAAGACGAGATCGTCAATCTTCGGACGGCCGCCCCAGTAATTGTCATTGGCCTTGAAGCGGACAACGGCGTCCTTCTGATAGCCGACAAACTGGAACGGGCCCGTGCCAACCGGAACCTGGTTGAGGTCGTCCTTCTTGTTATCGGCTGCGAGCTTATCGGTATATTCCTTCGAGATGATCGAAGCGAACGGCATCGCGATATTGGCAAGGAATGGCGCTTCAGGGCGGGTCAGCACGAACTTGACCGTATGATCGTCAATCTTGACGATTTCCTTGATCAGCGGGCCCATTTCCATGCTGTCGAAATATTCATAGGTGACGCCCGGCGTGTACTGATGCCATGGGTTGTCCTTGTTGCCCATGCGATCAAAAGTGAAGATCACATCATCGGCATTGAAGTCGCGGGTTGGCGTGAAATAATCATTCGAGTGGAATTTTACGCCCTTGCGCAGATGGAAGGTGTATTCCAGACCATCGTCCGAAACTTCCCATTTCTCAGCCAGGCCAGGAACAACCTGGGTCGTGCCGTTTTCGAATTCGACCAGACGGTTATAGACCGGGTGCGCCGACGCATCGAACGTATCACCACCGGTATATACGGCCGGATCAAAGCCTTCGGGCGAAGCCGGCGAGCAATATACAAAGGTTTTTGCCGAAGCAGCACCACTCATCATCGCGACGAGAGCAGTTGCTGCGAGCAACTTTTTATAGGTCTTCATCGTTTAATCCGCCTCCACGGGAATTCCTGCCGCGCGCACCCTATTGCCCGCGGCCTGCCTTTATCGAACCGTTTGCGACATCACTTTGCAAGCGTATTTTTGCTGCGTTTATGATAATGTTAATACGATTTTAAATATTTATTAGATTATTTTTCCAGCAAAAGCGTTTTATACGAAAAATTGCGTTTACTCATCATCAAACGGAATTTTATTTTAACCGTTTTAACCAGGCCGCACATCGCGCCAAAAAAATCGGCAAGCCACGGAAAAGCTAGCACCTCACAATTAGAGGGAATGAATTTTCTTAGAGCCCGACTCAAAATTCCATTTTTGCGATACGCCTCGTCATTCGCCTGATTGAGGAGATGACCATCCAAGCTTGTGA
>NZ_JBHSEL010000110.1:0-22723 GCF_042653845.1 Daeguia caeni
CCGAGCGGTTTCAGTCCATGTCATCTGATCCTCCGTAGTTTTTGCAAACATAGAGAATCATAAACTACTGAAATCGTTAAACTTAATTTTAGGTCGGGCTCTAAGAAAATCCTGTTTGCCGTCGCGGCTGTCATCAATACTTCGATCTTATGGTATGGCATCTCCATCATCGTGCGCGCCATATCGCCTGAAATCACCTATTGAACAGCCGTATCTGCCAAAGAAAAGGCCCACCGCGTCTATTCCCGGTGAGCCCTTGCCCTCACATCAGGCAGGATATGATAGCATCATGCGCGCCGGGCCGTCCTGATGATTTCCACGACCATTCTTGATGCCTGCTCAAGCGAGTTCACCGGCAGGAATTCGTAAATCGAATGGAAATTATGCGCGCCGCAAAAGAGATTGGGACATGGAATCCCCTTTTCGGACAAAACCGCGCCATCATAGCCACCACGCATCGGCGCAGGTTTCGGCTCAATGCCAATGGCCTTCATGGCATTGAGCGCAAGTTCAACCGGATAATAATTCTTCCCCTGCAGGCTTTCGGCAACATTGCGGTAAACCGGCTTGTAATCGACCTGAACGGTATTTTCGCCATGAAGCTGGTTGAAGCTTGCTGCCAGTGTCTCGATGAAGTGGCGACGGTTCTCATAGCCTTCGCCGGAAAAGTCACGAATATCGACAGTCATCACTGTCCTTGCGACCGATCCTTCAATGCCCTTGACCCAGAAATAGCCCTCTTTTCCTTCCGTATATTCCGGGCGCTCGCCACCGGGCAGCATGGCACTGAACTGCTGCGCAAACAGGATGGAATTGCGCAATTTTCCCTTGGCCGACATGGGATGGGCAGGCTGGCCGGTAAAGGTTAAGCGGAACTCGCCGGCATTCCAGTTTTCATACACGATCTCGCCAATGGCGCAGCAATCAAGCGTATAGGCAAAATCCGCATGCAATGAGGCGATATCAAGTGCCTTAGCCCCCAGCAGGCCAATTTCCTCATCTGGTACAAATACCACCTTGACGGTGCCATGCTCGATTTCCGGATGGCTGGTGAGATATTGCACGGCATCCATGATCTCGGCGATTGCCGACTTGTTGTCCGCTCCCAGCAGGCTCGTGCCGTCGGTGACGATGATGCGGTCGCCAATATATTGATTAAGCTCTGGAAATTCCTCGACCCGCATGACGATGTTCTGCGCAGCATTGAGCACAATGTCTCCGCCCTGATAGTCAACAATCTGCGCATGCGTGTCTGTGGCATATTCAGGTGACGTATCAAGATGCGCAACCCAGGCAATGGTCGGAAAATCATGCTCCCCATTGCGCGCATTGGAAGCAAGCGTGCCGACCACGATGGAATGCTCCCGTTCCTCGACATCCAGACCTAGGGCACGCATTTCATCGGCAAGCAGCCTTGCCAGTCGTGCTTGTCCGGCGCTGGAAGGCAGTTTGCCTGCAAGAGGCACCGCTGTCGTGTTGATACGAGTATAGTTCAAAAAACGTTCGACGATATGCATGATCAATCTTCTTGCAAACAGATTGGAAAACGGACGCACGACACCAGATTGCGCGTAATCACATTACCCGCAATCCGTATCTCTGCCCCTTGTTTCGGCAAGGTCATTTCCTATTCTTCAATATCGACATCTTCAAAGAGATAGCCGCCGAACGGATCAATCCGGAAATCCTTGACCTTGGTGCTGACTGGCTGTTCCACGATCTGATGCGCGATCGTCAGCCATGGCGCCTCCTCTTTGAAAATGACCTGCGCCTGCTCATAGAGCCTGGCGCGTTCGGCCTGATCGGTGGTCTGCTTGGCGGCACGGATCAATTTTTCAAACTCCTCGTTGCACCAGTTGGCGCGATTGGCGCTGCCAATGGCCTGACAGCCAAGAAGGGCGGCGAGAAAATTGTCAGGGTCGGCAATGCCGCCTGTCCAGCCCAGCATGACCGCGCCATCGCGATCCTTTTCCAGCGAACGCTTGAGATATTCGCCCCAATCATAGGAGACGATTTCCGCATTGACCCCGACCTTGGCAAAGTCTGATTGCATCAGCTCGGCCGCACGGCGGGCATTGGGCATATAGGGGCGCTGCACCGGCATGGCCCAGATTTTCATCCTGAGATCCTTCACGCCAGCTTCTTCCAGCAATTTGCGCGCCTGTTCAGGATCATAAGGATCATCCTTGATGTCCTTGTTATAGCCCCAGACCGATGGCGGCAAAGGATTGACCGAGACAATCGCCGATCCGTTATACACGGCCTCAATGATCGCCGGCTTGTTGACCGCCATGTTGAGGGCCTTGCGCACCCGAACATCGTCAAATGGCTTTTGCTGGGTATTATAGGCAAGAAACGACAGATTGAGCCCATCCTTGCGCAGCATCTTGATGGCCGGATCCTGCTTCATTTCGGCAATATCGGCAGGATTTGGCGCTGCAATAACGTGGCACTCTCCTGCCTTCAGCTTTTGATGGCGCACAGCCGCATCTGGCGTGATGGCAAAGATGAGATTGTCTATCTTCTGCGGCTCGCCCCAGTAATCAGGATTGGCCTTGTAACGGATGGCGCTGTCTTTCTGGTAGGCGACAAACTGGTAGGGCCCGGTACCGATCGGCTGCTGGCTGAAATCCTCGATCCTGCCCTCGGCAAGGAGCTTGTCGGCATATTCCTTGGACTGGATGGCAGAGAAAGTGAGCGACAGGGTCGGAATGAAGGTCGCTTCGGGCTCGGACAGCACAAACTTGACGGTGTGATCGTCAATCTTTTCAATCTTCCTGATCAGGGTCGGGAAAGAATAGGCACCAAACTGTGGCCAGGCACTCTGATTGTAATAGGGATTGTTCTTGTCGCCCTGACGTTCAAAGGTGAAGATCACATCATCGGCATTGAACTCACGCGTCGGCGTAAAATAATCGGTGGTGTGGAACTTGACGCCTTTCCGCAAATGGAACGTATACTCTTTTCCATCTTCCGAAACCTCCCAGCTTTCCGCCAGCCCTGGCTCAAGCTCGGTCGAGCCCCGTTTGATCTTGATCAGCGTATTGGCAATATTGCGCGCCGAGGCATCATAAACGGCGCCAGACGTGGTCTGAGCAGCGTCAAAGCTTTCAGGAGATGCTTCAGAACAATAAACCAGCGTCTTGGCAAAGCCATGCGACAAGGCAACGCTACTGAAGCCGGCGACCATGATCGCGGCCGTAATCAGTTTCCCAGACTTTTTCATGATATTCATCCCTTATTTTGCCAGGAATGCCAGAGGCGCAGAGCCCGTCTCGCCAGCGCTGGCTTGCAAGCACCCGTGACAGGAGAGTCTATTCACTGAAGCTGTGATAGCCCCTTACTCACCTCTCTGCAATCAGTAACAAGGCAAGGGATGTTTGTCATGGTTGCCGCGGCGCGGCATCAGCGCAGCATGGGGCCGGAACCCGTCTTGCGCTTTCGCGTTTTCAGGCGGATCTTCGCAGAAAAGATGGGGGTGGAAACCGGAGTTGACCAAACAATTTGTTGCGACAAGCAGCAGTGCTTTGCACATAAACGAAAAAGCACAGAAAAGGATCAAACCCCTTTTCCTTTTCGATTCTTCTGGGAGAAAACGGTATAATTCTGAAAGAAAGTGGCTCCCCGGGCCGGATTCGAACCAGCGACCAACCGGTTAACAGCCGGTTGCTCTACCGCTGAGCTACCGGGGAACAGTTGCTCTGTGCGTCAACGAGGTGGCGTATAGCAAAGGGATTCCGATTTGCAAAGGGAAAAAACTTATTTTTTCATCCTTTTTGTATTCTTCCCACAAAACCCTATATGCTTTGATATGGCAGGCTGTGCATAACCAAAGGAAAAGCAGCAAGAACGCATGGATGAAGAGAATTTCCAATCAAATCAACGACGTGGAATCGTGATTCTGGGCCGACGAATCCCCATGCCGCAATCCGTCATGATGCGTCGCGTACTGGGTGGCTCATTTCTGGTTGGCGGCGCGCTGGGTTTCTTGCCAGTGCTTGGCTTCTGGATGATTCCCGTTGGCATCATCATCCTGTCACATGATTCCCATCGTGTGCGCCGCATCCGCCGCCGCAGCGAAGTGCATATCTGGCGCAAATGGATCAGACGCCGCCGTCCGTCGAATCAAGGCTAGCTTACGCAAGCCTTCCAAAGTTGCTCCGCTTGGAAAGACAACACCAATCCTGACCTAGCGCATCAGCCTGTCATGCGCGATCATGCCGACCGCCATGGCGACCACGAACAGGATCACCGGCGCCATGCCCAGTGCCAGCCCCGCAACAGCCGGCCCAGGGCAAAAACCGGCCATGCCCCAGCCCACGCCAAACAGCCCCGAACCGATGACCAGCCTTGCATCCACCCTGTTTTGCTCAGGCATGAAAAATTGCTGGTCAAGCAACGGCTTTTTCAAGCGGCGCTGAATGAACACGCCCGGAACTGCAACAAGCAGCGCGCCACCCAGCACAAACATCAGACTTGGATCCCAGTGACCGCTGGCAAGATTCAGAAAGCCCAGAACGCGCGCCGGGTTGATCATGCCCGACCAGGACAATCCGAAACCAAACAACGCGCCAGAAGCCAGCGCCGCAGCAAAACGCAATCGTGTCTGTCTGTTCATTGCAGCCATCCCATCACTGTCGCGGTCAACATGCCGCAGCCCAGAAAGGTCAGCGTGGCCACCAGCGACCGTCTTGAGAAGCGCGCAAGGCCCAAAATGCCATGACCGGATGTGCAGCCTGACCCCATGCGCGTGCCAAAGCCAACCAGAAACCCGGCAATCACGACGAAGACCAGCGGTGTTTTCACCTCTATTTGCGGCCATGCACCAAAAGCTGCCGCATAAAGCAGCGCCCCATAACCAGCCCAAGCACGAATGCAAGATTGGGCAGAATCCGAACCCCGCCAAGCAAACGGCCGACAATTCCGCTGATACCGGCAATACGCCCATTGACGAGCAGAAGAAAAATCGCCGAAAGGCCGATCAGCATGCCACCCAGAAGTGGCGCCCAATAATGCGTCATGTGCGATTGTCCATTTTGCAGAAGATGGTGTGCAGTGCCACGATGAGTTGCGCTGCCTTTGCTTCCGTCAGGCGATAATAAATCTGCTTGGCGTCACGTCTGGTTGCGACAATGCCAGCCTCGCGCAAAACCCCAAGCTGCTGCGACAGTGACGGCTGGTGAATGTCAAGCATGTTTTCCAGTTCACTGACTGAATATTCACCCTGCGCAAGCGTACAGGCAAGCAGGAGACGCGTCGGATGCGCAAGCCCCTTGAGCAGCACGGCGACATTGCCTGCCTGATTGCGCATATCGGCAAGATCAAGATCCACCAAGTTGATATCGGCCTTCTTGAGTGCTGTTTTTCTGTCAGCCATGCTGGCCATCCTTATGCGCTGCCACCCTGATCTTCCAGGCACCAATTGCCCGTCCCGGCACGCAACAATTTAATATACATTATTATATAATATATATTATTGAAATACAAGGCATCACATAAGGCTGGTGTCTTCCACCAGCAAGAAAACGGGCGCGAACGCCCGTTTCCCAAGTTTCAGGAAAGCTGTGGAGAGTGCGCTCAGGAAAGATCCGTGCCTTTCACCTTGGCCCAGAGCGGCTTGTCGTAATTGGCAGCCACAGCCGCCCCGGCCTGCAGCATGACGTCGATCTGTTCTTCCGAATAGCCAAGCTCGCGCAGTACATCGCGGGTTTGCGCGCCAAGATGCGGCGGCTCGGGAACCGGCGACGGGTCGCGGCATGCTGCGACCGGAAAATCCGGCGACTGGAACTGATAATCGGCAAAGGCAATCTCGGCATATTTCTTCGGCTCCCGTGCCTGCGGCGCGTCCAGCACGCGGTCGGCGGAGAGCACTTCCGTATGACCGACGCCCTCGGCGGCAAGCTTGGCCGAAATGGCATCATAATCGAATTTGGCTACCGCACCGGCAACCACCGTTTCCACCTTTTCACGGTTGCGGCGACGGTCACGCAGGGTTGCCAGTTCCGGATCAGCCTCCAGCCCAGCTGCGCGACAGAAACGGCGCCAGTGCTCATCCGACAACATCACCAGATAGATCCAGCGGCCATCCCGCGTTTCATAAGCACCATAGCCGGGAATGGAAAATTCGGGCGATGGTTCCGTTTCAGGCCGGCCAAGCAATTGCGATTTCAGTTGCACGCCAACCAGATCGCGTGCCGCAATATGAAGCCCCGTTTCATAAAGGCCAAATTCAATATTGCGCCGTTGCGGATCGCCGCTTTTATCCAGCATGGCCGCCAGTACGGCAATCACCGCATAGCAACCGGCAAACTGGTCAAGATAGGATGGCCCAAGCCGCGACGGGCGACCATTGATGCGGTTGGAAAACATCACCCCGGTTGCCGCTTCCGCGATCGGGTTGGAGGCGATTTCTTCCGCCATCGGCCCGGGGCCATAACCCTTGATATGGCAGAAGATAATATCCGAATTAAGCGCGCGGCAAGCTTCCCAGGTCACGCCAAGCTTGCGTGCTGCCCCCGGTGACAGATTATGCAGCACCACATCGGCGCTGGCGACGAGCTTCTTGAAAGCCGCCTGCCCTTCCTGCGATTGCAGATTAAGACAAAGGCTGCGCTTGCCGCGATTATAGGCAATGAATGTGCCGCTTGGGCCACCGCGCACCAGATGGCGTGTGGTTTCGCCTTCCGGCGGCTCGATCTTGATCACCTCGGCGCCCATCTCATCAAGAATATGGGTGGCAAAAGGAGCTGCGATCATCGAACCAAGCTCGATCACACGCTTTCCCGCCAGAACACCCGTTTGCGACATGCAATCCTCCCTTCCGGCCAGGGGCCGGTCATATATCAAGCCACATCAGCCAGAATGGCGGCTGCGCGCGTCATCATCGGTTTATCGACCATCTTGCCATCGACCTGCACGGCCGCACCGCCTGCCGCCTCCAGTGCCGCAATGACGCGCGCGGCCCAGTCGCGCTCGGCCTCAGATGGCGCAAAGCCGCGATTGACCACATCCACCTGTTTCGGATGAATGCAAAGCTTTGCGCCAAAGCCGAGCTCACGCGCCCGCGCCACATCGGCAGCGATGATTGCCTCATCCGTCAGTTCGACCGTCACCCCGTCGATCGGCATGGCAAGCTCGCCATCGCGCGAATGGAGTGCAATCTGAAACCGCACCATGTCGAGCACGCCACCAGTGCCCGGAATACGCGCATCGGCACTGAAATCGAGATGGCCAAAGGCAATGCGGCGAACAGCAGGCATGCGCGCCAGTTCTGCAAGCTGCAAGACGCCCGCGACAGTCTCGACCAGCGCAATGATCCTTGCCTGTGGCGCAATGGCCGACAGCGCCTTGACTGAAGAAGGGTCTGCCTTGGGCAGAACGACGGCAAGGTCCGGCATGCCCGCCAGAGCGCAGACATCATCGCCAAACCATTCCGTATCGGGCGCGTTGATGCGCACCAACGCTTGATTGCCCTGTGAAAGCCAGTCAACCGCATGGCCGCGCGCGGCAAGCTTGTCGGCAGGAGCCACGGCATCTTCCAGATCAAGGATGATCTGATGCGCGCCGCTGGCTTGAGCCTTGGCAAAGCGCTCTGGCCTGTGCCCGGGCACGAACAGGAAACTGCGGGCTTTTTCGAATGCAGGCAGATCAGACATGAAATTGCGCCTCTGCCTGCATGGCAAGACCATTGCCGGGGCCTGCGGCCCAGAGCTCCAGCCTGTCCGGTTCCGCCCCTGCCCTGGCCTTCAGATGGAAGGAAGCGCTCACAAACAGGGGTGACATGCCACGGAAGGAAAAGTGCTTCAGACGGGCGTCAGGACGGATTTCGCAAGCAAAAGCCTGCAACAGGGTTGCAGTCAGCGGCCCATGCACGACAAGATCGGGATAGTTTTCCTCATCGCGCGCATAAGGCAGATCATAATGAATGCGGTGGCCATTCGAGGTTAGTGCCGAATAGCGAAACAGCAAGACCGGATCCGGCACGATCTCGCGCTCCCATTGCGCATCGTCAGGGGCAGCCTGTGGGGCTGGCGCCTTTGCACCGGGAGTTGCCGCCTCACGATAGACAATATCCTGCTCTTCCTCGATATGGAGCACGCCACCCGCCTTGATCCCATGTTGCACGGTCACGAACACCAGACGGCCAGCCTTGCCGACTTTCTCCACCACATTTTTGATCGTGCTGGTCTTTTCGGCGTCTGCGCCAAACGGCAGTGGCACGTGATAGGTGATGCGTCCGCCCGCCCACATGCGACGCGGCAGCCCGACATCCGGCAGAAAACCGCCCCTTTTCGGATGGCCGTCAGCGCCAATTCCTGAGCGTTTCACGAACGGATTGAACCATAGCCAGTGCCAGCCGGCTGGAAGTGTCGTGCCATCGCCGGGGATTTCATCCAGATCAAGCGTTGCCGCCAGCCATTCGGCGCGCTCACGCCCGATCACCGCCTTGCGGCTTTCAACCCGCCCGATGACCTGAGAAAAATCGCTTGCATGCGTATTCATCAGTTTTGACCTGTTTCAATGGATGATCCTGTCATCGACCAGACGCTGATATTCACGGGTCGAAAGCCCCAGTAATTCGCCAAACACATAGGCTTCATCTTCGCCCAGTTTTGGCGTTCCGCGTTTGATGGATGGATTTTCTGACCGGCTGAAGCGGGCAGGTGCGCCAACGGCAGCCCGCATGGCGCCGGTATCGCCTTCCGGCACTTCGACAATAGCCCTGCGCGCGCGCAGATGCGGATCTTCGACTATATCGCGCGCCGTCCATGAAATATGCGCCGCAATGCCATTCTGCTGCAGGGTTTCGACAATGGCTTCCGGATCGCAGGTCGCAAGCCAGGCACCGACAATTGCATCAAGCTCTGCCCGTGCTGCATGCCGCGATACCTGATCCCTGAAACGCGCATCCATGCCCAGCTCTGGCCGGCCCATGACTGCGATCAACCGCTGCCATTCCTCATCCGTGCGCACGGCAAGTGTGACCCAGCGATCATGTTCGGCGCTGGCATAGACGCCATGCGGGGCACAGATGGCATCCTCATTGCCAGAGCGCACCAGCTCATGTCCGGCCGCGGCAGCCAGAAAACTTTCGGCTATCAGCGAGGTCGCAACCTCGCGCGCTGCCACATCGATATGGCTGCCCTCCCCGGTCAGGCGGCGCTTGTGCAAGGCGGCAACCGTTGCAAGCGCTGCATTGAGCCCGACCGAATGGTCCATCACATGACGCATCTCGACCGGCGGCCCATCACGATAGCCGGTGAGATAGCCAAGCCCGCCCCAGGCGCCAAACAGCGGCGCATAACCGGCATAATGCGAATCCGGGCCTGTCTGGCCGGAAGACGAAATAGACACCATGACAATGTCGCGCTTGACCGCCTGCAATTCCTCATAGCCAAGACCAAGGCGCTGCATCACGCCGGCGCGGAAACTTTCCGCCGCAACATCGGATATGCCAACCAGACGTTTTGCCAGCGCCACGCCTTCGGCACTCTTGAGATTGAGCCTGATCGACAATTTGTTCGATGCAACCTGATCAAAGGTGGCAGGCCCGAGCCGCCCATAGACGGCATGGGGCTTGCGGAAAATGTCTGGCCGCGCGGCACTTTCAATCTTGATACATTCCGCACCAAGCTGCGACAGGATATGGGTACAGAATGGCCCGGCGGCGTGAACGGTAAAATCCGCAATACGAATGCCATGCAAGGGTTTCATGCCATCGCTCTCCTGCCATCTTCGGTTTGTGCGGGAAGCAGAATGGCCTGATCTGCGCCAGGTTGTTCCGGCACCTTGCCTCTGAGCGGCAAGGGATCAGGCCCGAAACGGAAGGGTGCCGTCTGCATCGGCAGGCCCTTGAGATCACCGACATCAAGGCCGGCAAAAATGCCGCGCGCCTTTTCATGCGCTCCGGCCACCACCTGTTCCGGCGTATTATAGCGCGCCATGGGCACGCCCAGTTTCTGCGCCCGCGTCACCAGCTCCTCCACCGGCCAGCCTTTTGCAAAGGCACGGATATGCCTGTTGATTTCGGGACCACGAACCGAGCGCGCAACCGCATCAGAAAGTGCCGGATCCCGCGCCCATTCCGGATTGCCCATCAGCTCCACAAGCCCCTGCCATTGCCGCTCTTCAAGGGTCAAAAGTTCAACATAGCCATCAGCACATTCGATCACCCCGCCATAACGGAAGGAGCGTGTCGAGCGATGTTCGATCGAACCATCGCCAAAGCGCTGAATGGCAAAAGCGCCGACGGCAATATTGGCGTCCTGCACCGAAACATCGACAAACTGCCCCTGCCCCGACCAGAGCGCGGCAAGGGCGGCAAGGGCGCCGGCCACGCCACCCTGCCTTTCGGCAAAATAGCCATGCACCTTGATCGGCGCGCGTTCGGGGAACATGTCAGCCGTCAGACCATTGGGCATCAGATAGCCCTCGCCGGAAGCATGGAAGAGATTGACCTCTTCCGCCTTCCAGTCAGACTTCGGGCCCATTGCGCCAAAGGGCAGCACCGAAAGATGCACCAGAGCAGGATGGCGGGCAGAAATGGAAGCCTCATCCAGCCTGTGGGCCGCACGTTCTTCTACCGGCATATCATTGATCAGAATGGCAGCACTTGCAGCCAGCCTGTCAAAGGCTTCCCGGTCATGCGGGTCAGCGAGATCAAGCATCACCGATCTTTTGCCGACGGCAAGGCTTGCAAACAATGCGCTGATGCCTGTATCGCCCAGGAATGGCGGCACCTGCCTCAGCGCACTGCCTGCAGGGGGTTCGACCATGATGACATCAGCCCCCATGGCCTCTAGGAGGCGCCCGGCATAGGCCCCGGCAACGGTTGCCGCGACCTCGACAACCCGGATGCCATGGAGCGGCAAGATCTGTTCCATGGGGGCGTGCCTCCTGCTTTCAGCGAACGATCGGCAATTCGAGATCGAGATTGGATCCGTCGATATGAACGCGGATATTCGGATCACGCGATGGCAGGATCACTGTTGCGATACCCGGCGTCGTCACTTCGCCACGCTGGTTTTCACCGCGAATTTCAATATCGACCAGGGCATGGCCGTCCTTGATATACTTGCGCGTGACCGTTCCACGACACCAGGTGCAATCGCCCATGGTATTGAAGCGGCGCATTTCGGTGCGGATGCGCTTGAGGAAACCGGCATCACCCATCCAGTTGGTGACCAGCGTTGCCATCCAGCTTGAACGCTGTGGACCATAGTCATAAACGCCCGGCACACCAACTTCCTTGGCAGTCGACTCGCGATGGTGGCCAATGCCGGTATATTCAATGCCGCCGCCTGCTTCCGGATTGCGGAAGAAATGGCCCGGATGTTTCATCGCCGCATTGAAGACAACGCCATGGGTGTGACCGCGGCCGCAACCGACAAGGAAGCCCATCGTATCCATCAGCGACAGCGGGCCGCGCACAATTTCATCAAGCTTGTCGCCCACATTAACATCTTCAAAATAGCGCACATTGGAGCCACGAATGTTTTTCGTCTCATTCATGATGGCTGCGTCAATCTGCGCGAATTCATCGGCGGTATATTCGTATGGCTTGATATCCTTGTATTTGCCCGCCTCACGCGCGGCCTTGCGCTCATGACGCGTGCAGGTACCAAGCGCCCGGGCGACAAGCTGGCCATGCTGGTTGAAATAGCTGGCCTCGACATATTGCAACACCAGACGACCAGAGAATTTTGATTCCTTTTCCTCGACGCCCACCACACGTTCAATCGCGGAAATGCGATCGCCCGGACGGACATGGCGGAACAGCTCCCAGTCATTGCCGGCATAGAAACCATGCACACCCGGCAGACCCCAGCGCGTGCGACCAACCCAGCCAAATGCCATCGGAAACATCGGATGACCGATCTGGCTGCCATAGCGGCTGTTGCGGCCATATTCCAGCTCACGGTAAAGCGGATTGAGATCGCCAATGCCATTACACCAGTTGCGCAATGTATCCGTGGTCGCATCCTGCAGATAGGGCCCTTCCGGACGCAGCTGCAGACCAATCATGTTGCGCGCGGCCGCAATTGCCTCATCCGTGATCTTGCCTTCTGCCGGCGCACCACCAACCTCAACAACCTGCTTCTTTTCCAGTTCCAGCGTCGACACAATATCCTCCTCTTATGCATGTCTCACTCGGTGCAGGGCCAACCCTGCCACCAGGATCACCTTATCGCCTCGCTTGATTTATATATTGTGCATTATATTTTTGTGCGTCAATCGGATTTTCACCAAAAGCATCAGAATTTTTACGGCAAATTTGGTTGTCGATATGCCAAGGCGCAGCAATAATGAATATAATGCATTATTTTGCCTGCATTGCCACGCAAAGACACGTCGAGGCAACCTCACGGGAAACGCCACAGCAGTCCCAGGAAGGAGAAACCGCTTTTCGTCTGGAACTGCGAGACAACAGGCAGAGCAATTCAAGGTTTCACGGAAACGCTGAACTGCTCTGGACGACCAATCAGACCGCCATCATGACCGGATCAGAATTCATCTGCCGTCATGATCTTTGCGAATCGGCGAAGCCCCGCCAGCGCATAATCATGCTCTTCTTTCGTGGAGCCCGCGCAGCAATCTTCCAGCACCACGCATTCAAAGTCGCGGTCATGGCCTTCGCGCACCGCAGCCGACACGACCCCATTGGTGGAAACGCCGGAGAGGATGAGCCGCCCGATACCCTTTGCGCTCAGAACCGGCAGCAGGGCTGTAGCATAAAACGGGCTGACGCGATGCTTGACAATATCGACATCCCCCGGCTGCGGGGCGAAATCGGCATAGACTTCCGTGCCCCAGCTGCCAAGCTGAAAAATGCCGGCCTTGCGCGCACCGGTGAAAACCGGCGAACGATCAGACACTTCCCGATAATCGGGCGAAAATCCCACCCGGACATAGCCAACCGGAATATCGGCTGCCCTTGCGCGGGCAATCGCGCGTTTTGTGGCCTCATAGACGCCGCGTTCACGCATCAGCGGCACATAGGTTTTTGCGCCGGCCCCATCGGGATGAACCAGATCATTGATCATGTCCATGACCAGCAACATGCTTTTAAGCGTCATTCCCTACTCCCCTTCCTTGGATGAACCCTGTCAGGCGGGGGGAGCAGGCTGTAGCTAATCCTTGTAACTGGCCTTGAACTCGTCCCAGCCTGAACGAATATGTGCGCGCAATGCCGAAAGCAGCGCCGACTCGTCGCGCGCAAGAATGGCCTGCATCATTTCCTGATGCTCGTCGCGGGCGCGACTGATGCGGTTTTCGAGCCGGTTGATCAGGTCGAACGGATAGCGCGCCCAAAGCGTGCGCACGAATTTCAGCGTCAATGGCAGATCGGCAGCATAATAAATGCGCTCGTGAAAGCGATAATTGATCACGCGCACGGCCTCGCGATCGCCCTTGGCGGAGGCTTCCTCGATCTGGCTTTGCAGATTGCGTAATTCCTCGATGGCCTCGCTGTCCAGCCGATGCATGGCGCGCAGCGCAAGCTTGCATTCCAGCGTGACGCGCAGATCGACAATCTCTTCCGTCGCATCGATATCGAGTGGCGCCACAATCGCGCCGCGATGCGAATTGCCCTCGATGAAACCTTCCGCCTCCAGAAGCTTGATGGCCTCGCGCACCGGAGTGATCGACGTGCCGAGCATTTCGGCAAGCTCCACCTGCTTCAGCTTGGAGCCACGTGGAAACCGGCCTGAAATAATGCCTTCGCGCAAGAAATCTGCAACAAGTTCTTCCTTTGTCTGATACTGCACGTGCCGGTTCCTTCTTCTGCCAGATCATGGTCGAATACCCTAAAAACCATGCATGATGCAACAAATCAGACACGGTACAGCCTTGGCGCAAGGTCAAGACGATAGACCGCGCCTTCAGGACCGATATCTGCCGCCGGATAAATCTCTGCCACGCGCGGATCATGCGCCGGCACAACATGGTCATCACTGTCGGCAAGCGCGCGGATTGTTTCATGCCCGGCAATCATGTCCGACAGGTTGAATGCCACCGAAAATGGCACAGAACGCTCATATTCCTCATAATAATGCAACGCGTCCGAGGCCAGAACCACCCATCCGCGTGCCGTTCTGACGCGAACGATCTCCTGCCCCGCGCAATGGCCTCCCACCCAGTGCACGCTGACACCCGGTGCAATTTCCTTCTCGCGCCCGTGCAGGGTCATCCGTCCGGCATGCAGAAGTTCGACTGCCTGACAGATCTCATCCACCTCATAGGCACGGCGAAACCATGGCCGCTGCATCCACTGGCCAGTGACATAATGCATTTCTTCTTCCTGCATATAGAAATGCGCCTTGGGGAAAAACCCCAGATGGCCGCTATGATCATAATGCAGGTGGGTCATGATGACCGTATCGACCTTTTCCGGATCCACCCCGCAGGCTTTCAGCGTCTCCGGCGGGCTGACCAAGAGCGTGTGACCATGCTTGACCGCCTTTTCCGGGTTCATGCCGGTATCGATGACGATCACGCGCTCATCATTGCGCAAAAACCAGCAATAGAAATCCATCGCCTGCCTTTCGGTCGGATTGGCTTCGAGGATATAATTCTGCCCGCGTGTGCGTCCCTGATTAGTGGCATAACGAATGGCGTAAATTTCATATTCCGGGATCATGTCTGCCTCATGCGACGAGATGCTGGCCTGCACCGAGATAGGCATCGATGACCTGCTGGCGCGCGGCTTCCGTTTGCAGTTCCTGTTTGTGCTTTTGCCCGACAATCCGACCAGAGCGCAGAAAATAGATGCGATCGGCAAGGCGCATGGTCATTTGCAGATTCTGCTCGACCAGAACGATGGACAGATCGCTTTCCGTGCGGATCGTTGCCAGACGGTCAAACACGCGCTTGACCAGAAGCGGGGCAAGCCCCAGCGACGGCTCATCCAGCAACAGAAGTTTTGGCCCCGCCATCAGGCCGCGGCCAATCGCCAGCATCTGCTGTTCGCCGCCGGAAAGCTGCCAGGCGGCACGATCGACCTTGTTGGCAATTTCCGGAAAAAGTTCGAGCGCCGTTTCCATGCGACTTTTGCGCAGAGCCCCGGACAGCTGATAGCCGCCCAGCACCAGATTTTCCCGCACGGTGAGCGAACCGACAATTTCCCGGCCTTCCGGCACATAGACAATGCCCCGCGCCACGCGTTCGCGCGTGCTCAGCCCGGAAATGGGCTGACCGTCAAAAATGATGTCCCCACTGGCTTTCACCAGGCCGACCAGCGCCTTCATGGTGGATGTCTTGCCGGCACCATTGGCGCCAAGCAGCGCCACCACCTCGCGCGGGCTCACGTTGAAGGAGACTTTTTCCACCGCCTGCGCCCGCGCACCGTAAAAGACGGAGAGATCCTTGACGTTCAGAAGATCAGTCATCATCCCCTCCCAGATAAATGCGGATCACTTCAGGATTGCTGCGCACCTCTTCCGGCGTGCCGCTAGCCACAAGCTGGCCAAAGTTCAGAACATGAATGCGGTCGCACAGCGACATGACGAGATCCATGTCATGCTCAACCACCACCATCACCAGATCCGGCGCAACAAGTCGCTCAAGAGCAGCTGCCAGATCGCGCGTTTCGGAATTGTTGAGGCCTGCTGCCGGTTCATCGAGAAGCAGAACCTTTGGCTTGCCGACAATGGCGCGGGCAATTTCCACCAGACGCTGATTGCCTGGCGGCAACTGGCCGGGAAATTCGTCGGCAACATGGGCAAGGCCAAAACCTTCCAGCGCCTTCAGCGCCTCCGCCCGCATTTCCGCCTGTTCCCTGCGCCCTCTTGGCAGGGGAAGAAAAGCATTGAGCCAGCCGGAATGATAATTGCGCGCCAGCCCCATCATGACATTTTCCACCACCGTCAGATCGGGACATAGTGCCACGGTCTGGAAACTGCGCACGATGCCGCGTGCGGCACGCGCGGCCGGCGGCTTGCCGCGCAGTTCCTCCCCGCCAAAGGTGATGGAGCCGCTTTGCGGATCATAGGCTCCCGTCAGGCAGTTAAACAGGCTGGTCTTGCCCGCACCATTGGGGCCAATCAGGCCGGTAATTTCACCGGCATGAAGTTCTAGGCTCGGGCCTTGCAGAACCTTGATGCCGCCAAATGAAAGCTGAATATCCCTGGCAATGAGATTGGCTGTCATGGCACGGTCCTTTCCACACGACGGCGCTCAAGGGCCTGTCTGATGCGCGGAGCATGATGGCCGATCAGGATGACAGCCAGAAGCGCCGTGCCATAAAGCACCGGAATCCACGCCCCCTGACTTGCCAGAATTTGCGGCACAAGCGTCAGGAATGCACCGCCAATCAGGGCGCGCCCCAGCGTCAGACCATAAAAGCTCACCACCGAGCCAACGAGCAGGAAAATGGAAGTCCACAGCGTAAAGCTGCTGGGCGAGACAGTGGCGCTGGCATAGGCAAGGCCAGCACCGGCTGTTGATGCAAGGGCGGCACTGATGGCCATGACCGACACGCGCGCCCAGACTTTGCGGGTGCCGAAGGCATCTGCCGCAGCCGGATGAGTACGCACCAGAAGCATCGCCATGCCCTGCCGCGACTGGCGCAGCCGCATCAGCACATAGGCGCCTGCCAGCAACAGCACCAGCGCGAAGTAATAGCGCTGCAGATTAAGCTGGCCGAATGGCAGCAGCCATTGCGAGACATAAAGCCCTTCATAGCCGCCCGTCCAGACGTCACCCGCATCAATGATTTCTGGTAGTGCAAGCGCCAGCGCCATGGTGGTGACGGCAAGATAAATGCCGGACAATTTGCGCGATGGCCATGCGAATGCAATACCAAGCAGCGCCCCGATGGCAATGGCTAGCGGCAGCGAAATCCAGATGGAAACACCAAAATGCTTTTCCAGAATGGCTATCGTATAGGCACCAGCCGCCATGAAGACGGAATGGCCGATTGATACCTCGCCGCCATAGCGCACCAGAAAGCTCACCGACAAGACGCCAAGACTGTTGGCAAAGCAGATGCCCAGAACGAACAGCCAGCTTGGCGCGATGATGAGTGGCAGAAGGACTAGAACCAGCGCCAGAATGAACGAGACTGACCGGCTCTGAAGACAGGCGAACACGTCAAAGCCTGCCTTTCCAACATTGTTGGTTCTCTGCAGCGGAACATCAGACACGTGAGCCTCCTCCGGCTGTGGCAAGCACGCCATTCGGGAACAGGTTGAGCGCAACCAGGATCAGGCCGAGCAGAAAGGTCGAGCTGAATTGCGGCGAGACGTAATAATTGAAAAGGTTCATCAAAACGCCGATCAGCACGCCACCGATAAGGGCGCCCGGAAGCGAACTGAAACCACCCAGTACCGCCGCCGCAAAGGCCTGCAACATGAAGGCCGAAACGGTTGTCACGCTGAGAAAGGTTGTCGGCACGATCAGAAGTGCACCAATCACCCCCAGCATCGCCGCAACCGCCCATGCGAACAGATGCACATTGCGCAGGCTCAGGCCACAGACCTCCGCGGCGAAGGGATTGTCCGACATGGCACGGAAGGCGACGCCAAGCTTGGTATGATCAATGACCAGAAACAGCGCCACAATGGTGAGCGCCGCCACCGCCAGTACCGTCAGATCATAGCCCGTGATACGCAGCCCCAGCAAGGTGAACCGGAAATCCGGGATCGGCAGGTCAAGCGAGACGATGTCCGCACCAAAGACGATCAGGATAATGCCTTGCGCAATCAGGCCGATGCCGAGCGTTGAAATCGTAGCCGTCAGATCCGAGCTGAACACCA
Source organism: Daeguia caeni (assembly GCF_042653845.1). Lineage (NCBI taxonomy): Bacteria > Pseudomonadati > Pseudomonadota > Alphaproteobacteria > Hyphomicrobiales > Brucellaceae > Daeguia > Daeguia caeni. The sequence goes on from NZ_JBHSEL010000110.1 coordinate 17,754, forward strand.
GCGGCGAAATCAGCGCATAGATCAGGCAGGCCAGAGCAACCAGCGCCACAAGTGTCACCAGCACCGAAGCCCCCCATGAGAGGCTGAGCAGCACGCCGCTGGACAGGCCATAGACCAGAAAGGCGGCAAGGCCAGCGACATTGCCATGCGAGAAATTGACGACCTTGGAGCATTTGAAGATCATCACCAGCCCCATGGCGCCAAGCGCATAGAGACAGCCCATGATCAGGCCCGACCAGACGAGCGGAAACAGTTCACTGAGCAGGTTCATTTTCACGCTCCCGTGCCCGTCCGGCCTCCACCACGCGGATCACGCCGGGGAAATATTTTCCGCCAAGCCCCTGCTTAATGGCTTCTTCATAATATTGGCGCACGACAGCGGCAGCGCGCAGCGGCACACCTTCCTGTTCCGCCAGTTCAAACACATAGCTGATATCTTTCAGCACATACTCCGGCGGGAAGGATCTTTCCGGAAAATTGCGCGGCAGCATCGCCTTCATGGCATGATTGCGCAGGGCAAAACTGTCGCCCGAACCTTTTGCAACAGCCTCCAGCAGCACTTTCGGGTCCACGCCCGCGCTTTCGCCCAGCACCAGCATTTCGGCAATGGTCACAACATTCTCGAACACCAGCATGTTGTTGACGAGCTTCAGTACCTGACCGGAACCGATCTTGCCGCCATGGGTAATATCGGTCGCCATGTAACGCAGGATCGGCTCGATGCGGGCAAAATTTTCCGGCGAAGCACCAACCATGATCGACAATTCGCCGCGCTGTGCCGCCTCGCGCGTGCGCGCCACTGGCGCATCGGCAAATTCAATACCATGTTCGGCAAGTTTTCCGCCCACCTTGCGCGCCGTTGCCACTGGCGTGGTGGAAAGATCAATGACGACGGCACCCTTGCGCAGGCCCGCCTCGGCAAGGCGTGCCGTCACCGCCTCCACCTGCGCCCCGCCCGGCAGGGACAGGCACACCACATCGGCCTGCCTTGCCAGTTCCTCAAGGCTCATGGCTTCCACTTTCGTGTCAGAGAGTGCGGCCAGCGCTTCTGCCGACAGATCCGAAGCCAGGACACGGCCTTCATGCTTGGTGGCCACGTTGCGGCACATCGGCCCGCCCATGACACCCAGCCCGATAAATCCGATCGTTTCCGTGCTCATCTGCTTAATCCATCAACATGCCGCCATTGACGTCGAGAACTGTACCTGTGATCCAGTTCGACTGTGGCGAGGCAAGAAACAAGATTGACTGGGCGATGTCGTCCGGATGACCAAAGCGACCGAGCGGCACATTGCCATTGGCAGAAGGAGCAGCCTTCTGTGTGACCGTTTCCCACATGGGGGTCTCAACCGGCCCTGGTGCTACGACATTGGCGTAGACGCCTTTGGACGCATAGGACTTTGCCACCCATTTGATGACGCCATGCACGCCGGACTTGGCGGCAATATAGGCTGGCCCTGAGGCAACGCCGCCAATTTTTGCGGCAATCGAGCCAAGGGCAACAACCTTGCCATAGCCCTGAGTTTCCATCAGCGGCAGCACTTCGCGCAGCGGATTGGCAACGCCCAGAAGATTGACATTCAATATCGAATACCACTCTTCATCACTGCAATCGGCCAGAGAGCGATTTGAAATCGTACCGGCGCACAGAACCAGTATATCCACGCGGCCATATTCGGCCTTCACATCGGCCACCAGGGCCGCAGACTGTTCACGCGATGTCACATCCAGACAGCGATAGCTGATGGCCGGATTGCCATAGTCAGCGCTTTCCGCGAGATCTGTTGCCACCACCGTCGCGCCAGCCTCTGCCAGCGCCAGCACGGTTGCGCGTCCGATCGCTCCGGCTCCACCAGTAACAATGGCCACCTGACCATCCAATTGCGCCGGTCCGCTCAACGGAACTTTAGGCATATTCCTCCCCTTTCATTTACGGAATAAACGAACCGCTTCGCTCCTCTGCAAAGCGGTTCGGTGTCATCAATTGGTTTTCGCGTCGAAAACCGACTTCGGATAGGGCTTGAAGTCGCGCACAAGTTCAAAGCTGCCGTCCTTGGCCTGAATGATGCCTTCCGAGCGTGTGCCGCGATGATCGCCCTTGGCGAAGGTCACACCCTTGGCGCCACCAACCGTGACGTTATCCAGCGTTTCCATGGCGGCGATCAGGTTCTCGCGGGTCAAGGGCTTGCCGCTTTTCAGAAGTGCACGGAAACCTTCGGTAAACAGTGATGCATTGCTCCAGCCATTCAGACCAAACACGCCCTGCGGATCATTCGGATAATATTTGGCGACAGCTTCACGATAGGCGGCAACGCTTGGCTCATCGCTCGAAACCGGCAACAGCCAGGACGAGAAATAAACACCATCCAGAAGATTGCCTGCAAGCTTGTAGGTCGAAGGATCGGCCGTGAAGAATGGCGCAAACCAGACAGCCTCAAACCCAACCTGATCGGCCGCCTTGAGGGCTGCCGCCAGATTGGCGTTTGAACCAAACAGCACAACCGCGTCAGCACCCGCCTGCTGCAGACGGCGGATATGAGCGGCAAAGCTGGTGGTCTTGACATCAAAGGGCACGGATTCCACCGGCTTCAGACCAAGCTCCTTCATATAAAGGTCAAAGCCGCGCTTGCCGGACTTGCCAAGCTCGTCATTTTCCCAAAGCAGCGCGATCTTCTTCTTGCCAAGCTCATTGACGGCATAATCAACATTCATGGCCGCCGACCAGCCATAATCCGGCAACAGCGGGAAAACCTTCTCATCGACATAAAATGCCGAAGCTCCGCCGATCGGGCCGATCAGCGGCAGACTAACTTCGGCCGCATAGGGCAGAACCGCCGCATTGGTCGCCGTGCCAACGGAAGCAGCCAGTGCAAAAATGCCGCCATCACCCTCCACCATCTGGCGCGTCACAGCTGCCGAACGCGCCGGCTCATAACCATCATCCTGGGTGATGTAATTGATTTTCCAGCCTTCCACCCCGCCATTTTCATTGACGTGCTTGAAATGCGCATCGGCTGCATGGGTCAAAATCGAATAGAATGGCACGGGACCAGTTACCGGCGTGAATGCCCCGACCGTCACAACCTTGTTTGCTTCATCAATACCGATATTTTGTGCCCAAGCAGGCGTCGCTGCCATGATTACAGCCGCACTGATTGCAGACAATAATGCCCTGATTCCAGCCATACCTTCGATCCTCCCAAATCGCGTTTATGGATGACTTTTGGAAATCTAAGTCTGGATATGATCTGGTGTCAACACATAATGCATTATGCATAGCAATCAGAATGCATGTTTCTGACTGTTGCTTGAAAATGCCCCCCTCACCAGACGCCTGTTTGACGTTCTATATCCCAGACTTTCATGCAGAAACCGGGCGACATGATGCCCTGATTGTGCACGCTTCGCAAGCAGCAATCAGCCATCCTTGAAATGTTTGTCCATGTTCGGGGATAGTGTGCCATACGCAGTGCAGGATCAGCCGCATGAATGTTTATCATATTGATATAATTAATATTATTGCACCAGATAATCATCACGTCACGCCCAGCCCCAGACATTTCCACCCTCAGCTTCCTCGTCAGGGAAATGCGCATTGCCTTCAATCATCACGCGCTTGTCGCAACAGGCTCAAAACCGTCTCCACCCTCGGCACACAGAAACCACATACGCACGGTTACGATAAAAGGCGCATTGTTACGAAAACGGTGGCATCTTAATAAAATGCATCATATTTCATCTTCTCGCAGTCGTATGCGCCCCTTATGTCTTCCCTTGCGCCTGTCCTTGTTGCCTCCCAATCGTCCATCCCTTGCGGGCGCGTCATGAAGGATGCATTTCAGGAAAGCACCGGGGCGGACACGTCCTTGGATTAAAGCTCATCTGTTTGTCCAAGCCGGAAAAGGCAGGAAATGTGAATACGAAACCTTTCAGCAAACAATCCAGACAGATGGCCGATGGACCGGATAGACGAAGCGGACGCGAACCAGAGAACAAATACGCGACATCCCTATACACAGAAATACCGGGCTCGACTGCATCAAGTCACCGCCCAGCCTGATCTTCGCAACCATTCTGGCATAGCTGGCCGCCTCACTGCCATCGCCATCAGATCAGACAAGTCATGCCGCAGCCTCTACATTACCATACGTGATTTATTGCCAATAAATTTCAAAATTATAATCATCTATTTCATTGCCAATATTTTATTATTTAACTTTCATTCAGCTAAATATAGAATTATCCATGTTTGTCTTTAATATTGAGGTATTCTCATATGAAGAAGCGTCACCTTGCCCTGCTGTCTCTCCTGGCAACAATGATTGCCGTGCCGGCATTTGCAACGTCAAAGCCGTTGAAATCGCCAGCGCGTGGCGTTGTCTGTGATCAGTATATTTGCGCCAACAAGCATGGTGTCTCCAGAATACTCACCAGAAAATATCTGGGGGCAGGTGCCGCCAAAAAAGCGTTCAGCCAAGGCACATTTGACAAAACGCAATTCACCTTTGCCAATGGTGTCTTTTGTGACACCAAGGAAAAGGCCTGTCATGTCGATCGTTATTTCGACAGCAATGGCAAGCGCAGCCCGATTGACCGCGCCACGACAGCAAAACTGTTTGGAAAATAAGCGTGCGGCAAAAGCCTGACTGTTACAGGATGAAACATTCCTGGAAATGGGAACAGGTTTTCGGCTCATACCGCGGAGAGCAACCGGTCGGCAAAACCATATGTCAGGACAATTCAGCCTTGCCGCAACAATCCGGGATTGCTCCACCTTGTGACCAGACCTTCCATGCGGAAAGGCCTGCTCCCCTTGATCCTGGCAGATGAGGTGGTTTCACCGCGCACCGATTGATCGGGCGCCTTGAAGCCGGGCCTTTGGAACGCACTAAGAGCCCGACTCAACATTTCATTTTTGCGATACGCCTCGTCATTCGCCTGATTGAGGAGATGAGCATCCAAGCTTGTGA
>NZ_JBHSEL010000111.1:0-23714 GCF_042653845.1 Daeguia caeni
CATTCAGACAATCCAACCTGGCGAATGCTTAAACTACTTCGCCAGTGCTGGATATGGTTCCATCAAAAAGTGAAATGCTCTAACATTTGTTTGCTCGCAGTTCCGGACGGATAGCCGGCTGTCACTTGTCCTGAAACTGCCTTGAGCATCCGCAACAAAACCAAAAGGCCGGGTCAGACCCGGCCCTTGTTCATGTCTCGCCCTATAAGTCATTGATCCAGCGCACAAGGCGTTCGCCCGCCTTGTCAACCTGCGTCGGATCACGCCCGAAACAGAGCCGGAAGAAGGCCTCGCCGCCTGCACCAAATGCCGTGCCCGGCGCAAGGCCAACCCTGGCCTGATCAACGAGATCAATTGCAGCCTTGCCGGAATCCGTAATCCCTTCCACGCCAAAGAACAGATAAAAGGCGCCCTGTGGCGGAGCAAGCCGCACCTTCCCCGTAGCCTGAAGTGCAGCGCACAGCCGGTCGCGTGTGGCGCGAGCGCGTTCCACCTGCATGACGATGAAATCCTCGCCCTGATCAAGGGCCGCCACCGCGCCGCGCTGGATGAACTGCGCCACACCGGAATTGGAATATTGCACCAGATTTTCGATGACGCCCCCGAGCGAGGGATGCGTGACCATCCAGCCAATGCGCCAGCCGGTCATGGCCCAGTTTTTCGAGAAAGAATTGACGAAAATGACGCGATCTTCCGGATCCATCACGTCCAGAAATGACGGTGCGCGCAAACCGCCATAATAAAAGCGGCTGTAGATTTCATCCGCGATGATCCAGACGCCGTGCCTGCGCGCGACATCAAGAATATAGCGCAATGTTTCAAGGTCAGCCGTCCAGCCGGTCGGGTTTGACGGCGTATTGATGAAAATGACCTTGGTGCGCGGTGTGATGGCCGCTTCAATCTTTTCCGGGTCAAGCGTCCAGCCATTATCGTTAAAATCAAGCTGAACCGCTACAGGCTTCACATTGCCAAGCTCGGCCGCGCCGACAAAATTGGGCCAGGCAGGAGCCAGATAGACGGCTTCATCGCCAGGGCCTGCGGTTGCTGCAATCGCCAGTTCAATTGCGTGCATGCCGGAACCGGTGACATAGAAATTCTCGCGGCGAAGTGGCAGCGGGAAATGACGTGCATAATAACGCGCCAAGGCATCACGCAATTCTGGAATGCCCGCCTGCCAGGTGTAGAATGTCTCGCCCTTGGCGATCGAGGCCTGCGCCGCCTCGCGGATGAATTGCGGCGTTGGCAAATCACCCTCACCGACCCAGAGCGGGATCAGGCCATCTTTTCCGCGACCATAATTGGAGACGGCAACAATGCCGCTTTCCCTGGACTGCACGGCTTGCGGGCGAAGACTTTCTAATAACGACATGGCGAGATGTGACATGGCAAGCGCCTCAAGATGAAGTTGTACAGATGTGATAACAAGCTGCAGACGCAAAATCACAACGCATTTTGTGATCAAATGATCAACTCTTGTGATCAAACAAAAGCGGAGCCCGAAGGCCCCGCCCTGTTGCACAGCATTGTGCTGCCATCAGACCTTCTTGGCGAGAAGATCGCGGATTTCGGTCAGCAACACTTCCTCGCGCGGTGCTTCCTGCGCTTCGGCCGGCTTTTCCTCTTCCTTCCGCTTCAGACGGTTCATCACCTTGACCACGATGAACAGGACCCATGAAATGATCAGGAAATTGATCAACAGCGTCAGGAAATTGCCATAGGCAAGCGTTGCGCCAGCCTCGCGGGCAGCCGCCAGCGTCGAGCGCGGCTCACCAGCGAGCTGGATGAACATGTTGGAGAAATCGATGCCACCCGTGATCAGGCCAATGATCGGCATGATGATGTCGTTGACGATCGAATTGACCAGACCACCAAAGGCACCACCAATGATCACACCGATAGCCAGATCAACCATATTGCCCTTCAGGGCAAACTCCTTGAATTCTTTCAACATAGATAATTCCCTCTCTTCTGCCATCCGCGATCGGGCCGTGATCGCAGAACTGCAAGATAGCAGATCATTTCATTCAATGATGAAATGCTGCTCACCTATTAAACTGCGCGCAAATTCACTGTACGGGAAGTCATATGTAGCAAACGCAACACCTTTTCGCCAAGATTCTTGCAACTTCGTCCTGAAAATGCTTGCCTCCAGACTGGCGGAGTATAAGCCATGCAGGCGATAGGAGTACGCCAGCAATGCAGGGATGGGGAATTCTAGCAGTCGCCTTTTGTTATTTGCTGCTGCTTTTTGCCGTGGCAAGCATCGGTGACAGGCGTACGGCATCATGGAACAGCGCGCCACGCCCCTATATCTACGCGCTGAGTCTTGCCGTCTATTGCACCTCCTGGACATTCTTTGGCTCAGTCGGCCTTTCGGCACAGCGCGGACTTGAGTTTCTTGGCATCTATATCGGGCCCATTCTGGTGTTCACCCTGGGCAACCGGCTGATACGCCATATCGTCCGCCTTGCCAAATCGGAGCACATCACCTCCATCGCCGATTTCCTCGCCGCCCGTTACGGCAAGAGCTTTGGCGTGGCCTCATTCGCCACCTGTATCGCCGCTGTCGGCTCCATCCCCTATATTGCCCTGCAGCTCAAGGCCGTTTCCGGCAGTGTCGGCCTGATCGTTTCGCATTACAACACCACGCTCAATCCGTCCCTTTTCTTTTTCCGCGACATATCGCTGCCTGTGGCCGCCGTTCTTGCTGCATTTGCCATCCTCTTTGGCACGCGGCATACGGATGCGACCGAACACCAGAACGGCCTCATTCTCGCAGTCGCGCTTGAATCGGTCATCAAGCTCTCCGCCTTCCTCGCCGTGGGGCTTGCCTGTACATTCTTCCTGTTTGGCTCGCCAACAGAGCTGATAAACAATATTGCCGCCTCGCCCAAGGCACTGGCGGCCGTTGAATATAAAACCTCCATCGGCACATGGATCGTACATACGGCGCTGAGTGCCGCAGCCATCATCATGCTGCCGCGCCAGTTTCATGTTGCCTTTGTCGAAAGCCGCAGCGAAGAGGAATTACGCACGGCCACATGGCTGTTTCCACTATACCTGATCCTCATCAATATTTTCGTCTTCCCTATCGCCCTGATCGGCGTCATGCTGCTCGGCAGCAGCGTCAGTGGCGACCTTTATGTACTGGCCCTGCCTCTTGCCGCCGATTCCTACTGGCTGGTCATGATTGCCTTTCTGGGTGGGCTATCGGCAGCCACGGCAATGGTGATTGTCGCCTGCGTGGCGCTGTCGATCATGATCTCCAACCACCTCGTCCTGCCGTTGTTCATCCGGCGGCTTGCCAAACCTCACCCGACCGCACAGCGCGACCTCACCCGCATCATTCTCAATACGCGCCGCCTGACCATTATCGCCATTCTGGCCACGGCCTATGCCTATTACCGCTTTACCTCGAACAATATCCATCTGGCCTCCATTGGCCTGATTTCATTTGCGGCGATCGCACAATTCGTGCCGGCCTTTCTGGGCGGGCTGTTCTGGCGCCGGGCCAATGCGCGCGGTGCCATGCTTGGCCTGTCGGCAGGTTTCATTGTCTGGGCCTATACGCTTCTTCTGCCCACGCTTTTGCCAGAAGACGCCGCCATTTTGCACAATGGCCTGTTCGGATTCACCGCACTGCGGCCCGAGGCCCTGTTCGGCACCGATGCCTTGCCGCTGAACAACGGCGTCATGTGGAGCCTTGCCGCCAATACGTTCTTCTATATGCTTGGCTCGCTGTCTCGCGCCTCGACCCCGCTTGAACGCATTCAGGCCAGCATTTTCCTGCCACGTCATCTGATTGCCGCCCCTGCGCTGAAACGCTTCCGCACCACCGTCACCATTGAAGAGCTGAAAGCCACAATGGCGCGTTATCTGGGAGCAGAGCGCGTCGAACGGGCCTTCCTGCGCTTTGAAGAGCGCGAACAGCGCCGGCTTGATCCCGGCCAGACGGTTGATACCCCCATCATCCGCTACGCCGAGCAATTGCTCGGCACTGCTGTCGGATCATCCTCTGCCCGTCTGGTGCTGTCGCTTCTGTTGCAGCGCAATGAGGCATCAGGACGCGATGCGCGCCAGCTGCTGGATGATGCCTCGGCCGCGCTGCAACAGAACCGCGACCTGTTGCAGATCGCGCTCGACCAGATGGAACAGGGCATTACCGTCTTCGACAAGGATCTGCGTCTGGCCTGCTGGAACCGTCAGTTCCGTCATCTGCTTGGCCTGCCGGAAGATGTGGTGCAGGTCGGCATTCCGATGTCGGATATTGTCGAACAGCTGCACAAGCGCGGCGATATTGCCTTCAATGCACAAAACAGCGTCATCCGCTCGCTCACTGCCATTCGCAAACCCTGGCGGATGGACCTGCCTTCAACCGGAAAAGTGCTGGAAATCCAGGCCAATGCCATGCCGGATGGCGGCATTGTCGCCACCTACACCGATATTACCGCTGCCGTTGAAGCCGATCTGATGCGCCAGAAAGCAGCCGAAGTGCTGGAACAGCGCGTGGCTGACCGTACGGCGGAGCTGACCCGCGTCAATCAGCAACTGGCGCGTGCGCAGGCGGAAGCCGAAGAGGCCAATCTTGGCAAGACACGTTTTCTGGCCGCAGCCGGTCATGACATTCTCCAGCCGCTCAATGCAGCACGGCTTTACAGTACCGCCCTTGCCGAAAAGCTCGGCCAGTCGGAAGCAAGCGAATTTGCGCGCAATATTGACAGTTCGCTGGAAGCGGTTGAAGCCATTCTCGGCATGGTGCTCGATATTTCACGGCTTGATACGGGCGCGCTCAAGCCGGAACCGACTGTCTTCCGCCTTGACCGGCTGATGAAGCAGATCGCCACCGATTTCACGCCGCTTGCACGCAAGAAAGGGTTGCGGCTGCGCGTCGTGCCGTCAAGCATCGTGGTCAAGACGGATCGCAACATGCTGCGCCGTCTCATCCAGAATCTGGTTTCCAATTCGATCAAATACAGCCGCGCCGGCAGCATCCTGCTTGGCGTGCGCAGACGCGGCAGGCATATCGATCTTCAGGTGCTCGATACCGGAATCGGCATTCCGCCGCACAAGCTGAAACTGGTATTCCGGGAATTTACCCGCCTTGATGAAGGCATGCGCGAGGCAGAAGGCCTTGGTCTTGGCCTGTCGATCGTAGACCGCATTGCGCGCGTTCTGTCATTGCCGCTGACACTGTCATCAACCGTTGGCAAGGGAACGGTGTTCACCCTTACCATCCCGGTCAGCGATGAGGCGCCGCCGGTGGAAGAGGTCAAGAGCCGCAAGAATACACGTCGCGTCTCGGAACTTGCCGGCCTCAACGTGTTGTGCATCGATAATGATGCCAATATTCTGGCCGGCATGAATACGCTTCTTACCGGCTGGGGCTGTGTGGTGACGACCTTGCGCAGCGGTGCCGAGCTCAAACAGTTCTGCGCCAGTGGAGCGCCCATGCCGGATGTGATCGTGGCCGATTTCCATCTCATCCACGAGAATGGTCTCGACATGATCGGTTATGCGCGTGAATATTTTGGCAGTGAAATACCGTCGATCCTGCTTACAGCAGACCGTTCGACGGAAGTGCGTCAGCGCACGGAAGAAGAAAATGTCACGTTGCTGCACAAGCCGCTGAAACCCGCTGCCTTACGCGCGCTCCTGTCCCAGATGCATCGGGCAAACCGTGACGATACGTCCAGCACCAAAGCCGCAGAATAGGCCGGTCAACCGGCGTTGATTGTCTCTGCGCCTATCTTCGACAGCAGGATGACGGCTTGGGTGCGGCTGTCGACTCCCAGCTTTTGCAGCACGGCCGAGACATGCGCCTTGACGGTTGCTTCCGAGACTTCCAACTCATAGGCGATCTGCTTGTTGAGCAGGCCTTCCGCCAGCATGGTCAGAACCCGGGTCTGCTGTGGCGTCAAGGTGCGCAGACGATCGATCAATGCCTGGATTTCCGGATCCTGCGGATGATCGAGATCAATGTGATCAGGCGTCCAGACATCCCCTGCAAGCACGGCATTGATTGCCTCGTTGATCGTCTCCATACCCGCCGATTTGGAGATGAAACCAGAAGCGCCAAGCTCCAGCGCATTGCGCACGGTGGCAGCATCGTCCGTTGCCGATACAATGATGATCGGTAGTGCCGGCTGCAAGGCCTTCAGTGTCACCAGACCGGAAAGCCCGGTGCCGCCCGGCATTGCCAGATCAAGCAGCAGAAGGTCGATTTCGTCTTCCTCCGCGACGATTTTCTTGACCTCGTCAAAGTCGCCCGCCTCGACAATTTCCACCGAATCCGTCTGTCCTGAAAGGACCTGGCGGAGTGCGCCTCGAAACAACGGATGATCGTCAGCGATTATGAATTTCATGAGCCTCGCGCGCCATCTCTATTACCCCCCCTTTGTCGTGCAGTCGCTGCCCCGACAATCATTTTCCGTTTTATGCCAAATTTCGAACTGGGCAACAAAAATCACAAATCAGTGGTTATTTCCAATTCATTCTTGCCGCTATCTGGCCGCATTGTAGGTTAGTGATGAATAATTTGAACGGCACAGAGACTGTCCGCAGGACAGAACGAACCCAAAAGGCATTTTATGACACGCAATACGCTTTATCCAGAGATCAAGCCTTTCAAGGAGGAAATGCTTCAGGTCTCGGCATTGCATCGCATTCATGTGGAGCAATGCGGTAACCCGAATGGCAAGCCGGTTATCATGATTCACGGCGGGCCAGGCGGTGGCATCACCCCGACCATGCGCCGTCTGCATGATCCGGAACGCTATCGCATCATCCTGTTCGACCAGCGTGGCTGTGGCCGTTCAACCCCACATGCGGAATTGCGTGAAAACACGACATGGGATCTGGTTGCCGATATGGAACATATCCGCTCCCATCTCGGCATCGACAAATGGCAGGTCTTCGGCGGTTCATGGGGCTCGACCCTAGGCCTTGCCTATGCGCAAACCCACCCGGAACGGGTGACCGAACTCGTCCTGCGCGGCATTTTCCTGATGCGCCGTTTTGAAGTGGACTGGATGTATACCAACGGCGCCAGCATCATCTTCCCGGACAAGTTCGAATCCTATTACGAACATATTCCGGAAGAAGAACGCGGTGACATGATCTCCGCTTATTACAAGCGCCTGACAGATCCAGATCCGCAGGTACAACTGGAAGCCGCACGCAGATGGTCACGCTGGGAAGGTTCGGTTCTTTCCGTCCAACCGGATCCGGCACGGGAAGATGCCTTTGGCGAAGACCAGTTTGCCGTCGCATTCGCACGTATCGAATGCCACTATTTCCAGAATCGCGGCTTCCTTGAATCCGACGACCAGTTGCTGCGCAATGTGAACCGCATTCGCCATATTCCGGGCGTCATCGTTCATGGACGCTATGACATGTGCACGCCCTTCATCAATGCCTGGCAGTTGAAAAAAGTCTGGCCGGAAGCTGAGCTGCAGATCATTGAAGACAGCGGCCATGCCGTGACAGAACCCGGCATTGTGCATGCCCTGATCGAGGCGACAAAACGCTTTGCCGAATAGGGCAATCTGAATAATCAGCCCAAGCCGGCACCGGTTTGGGCTGATGTCTTTTTCAGGCAATCCATCCGGCTATCCGGTCCGGTCAGGTGCGGCCGGGCATGGTATCGGTCGAAGGTTTTTCCGGCTCGCTTTCAAAGCTCTTGGCAATCGCCATGAAACGGCGCAGAAAACGCTCCATATAACTCATCGACTTTTCAAAATCGGCTTCCGACGGCAGCCCTGCCGTCGCATCCTTTTTCTCAAGTGCTGCAAGCCGGTCTTCAAGCTTTTTCACCCGTTCCTGCAACTGGCCAAGATCATGTTCATAGGCCGCGCGGTCATCGGCCGCCATCTTGCACGTGAGCTCTGTCGCCGATCCCGTACAGACGGACATAGCACCCGTTTGCCTGTCAAAGCGAATATAGCCATTATCCATCTTCTCAAGGCTGTAACGGCTTGCATCCTGAGCCACAGCGCCAGTCGCGCCTATTGCCAGACCCAGAACCGTTGCAGAAAAGGCAAGCGCAGACATAGTCTTCTTTCGCTGTATCATGGCGTCGATCCTCCGTGTGGCTTTCCCTTATATGGAGACAATACGTCAAAAATCGAAGCCCACGCAGCGATGAATCAATATTTTATTGATTACTGATTATCCGGGTTCACATTTCGATATTTCCATTTTGGGGCAAAATAGACTAGAGAGCAGGCCATGACACACAGGATCATCTACAAGATCACGCCGCGCGCGCTTTGGCAGCAGGCCGAAGCGGACGGGGTGTTCAGCGGGGCGCCAGTCGACAAGGCTGACGGTTTCATCCATTTTTCAACCGCTGCCCAAGTACGCGAGACTGCCGCAAAACATTTTGCCGGACAGAACGATCTGCTTCTGCTTAGCATTGATGCACACGCCCTTGGGCCGACACTGAAATATGAGCCTTCGCGCGGTGGTGATCTATTTCCGCATCTTTATGCCGATCTGCCGCTGCACGCGGTGGTGAAGGTTGAGCCCTTGCCGATCAATGAAGATGGTCTGCATATATTCCCGGAGCTGAACCAAGAATGACCAGCGTTTTTGAAACAATCGGACGACGCGCACTGTTTTGCATGGAAGCCGAAAAAGCCCATGGCCTTTCCATTGCGGTGCTGAAAACGCGGCTGGCGCGTGCGACTGTTCCGGCTGATCCGGCGCTTGCCCTTGCTGTTGCCGGGCTGAAATTTCCCAATCCGCTCGGCATGGCAGCCGGCTATGACAAGAATGCCGAAGTGCCGGATGCACTGCTTCAGCTTGGCTTCGGCTTTGCCGAAGTTGGTACGATCACGCCGCGCCCGCAATCCGGCAATCCGCGGCCGCGCATTTTCCGCCTGCCGGAAGACTGTGCCGTTATCAACCGCCTGGGCTTCAACAATGAGGGTCATGAGGCCGCCTTCAAGCGCCTGACCCAGCGCGCAGGCAATAGCGGCATTGTCGGTGTCAATATTGGCGCCAACAAGGATGCAGAAGACCGCATTGCCGATTATGTCGAAGGCATCCGCAAATTCTATCAGCTGGCGCGCTATTTCACCATCAACATTTCCTCGCCCAATACGCCGGGCCTGCGCAATCTTCAGGCGCGTGCTTCACTGCATGAACTGTTGAGCCGCGTTCTGGAAGCACGCGAGGAAGAAAGCAGCAAATGCACGCTGAAACGTCCGATCTTTCTCAAGATCGCGCCTGATCTTGTTGACGAAGAGCTGGATGACATTGCCGCCGAAGCGCTGGAACAGAAGCTCGATGGCATCATTGTTTCCAACACCACCCTGTCGCGCACGGGGCTGAAAAATCAGGAATACCGCAATGAAGCCGGTGGACTTTCCGGTGTGCCGCTGTTTGAACGCTCGACCATCGTGCTCGCCCGCATGCGCGAGCGCGTTGGTGCCGATATGCCGCTCATTGGTGTTGGCGGTGTTGACAGCGCACAAACCGCCCTTGCCAAGATCAAGGCCGGCGCCGATCTGGTGCAGCTTTATACCGGCATGATCTATCGTGGCCCCGGCATTGCCGCAGAAATCCTGCGCGGGCTTTCTGATGCCGTCAAACGCGAAGGTGTGGACAATATTTCCGCCTTCCGCGACCGCGAAACCAAGGAATGGGCTTCGCGGTCGGTTTAAACCGCAAATTCCGTGCGGTATCTGCGCGGCAGCACGAACAAAAGCGTGATGCCGCGGATCGACAGAAATAGATTAAGCGCCAGCCAAAGCCCGTGATTGCCCATCACAGGCTTGAGCGTGAACAGCACGGCAAGGAAGAACAGAAGCGACAGAAACATCATGTTGCGCATATCGCGCGACCATGTTGCGCCAATGAAGACCCCGTCCATGTGAAAGGCAAGCAGGCCCGTCAGGCCGGTCAAGGCCGCCCAGGGCAGATAGCGCAAGGCTTCCCTGTGCACGTCAAGCGCCTTGGACAAAAGCGCAATGATCGGATCGCCAAAGATCAGCAGCAGGGCCGCAACCGTTCCCGACATGACAAGCCCCCACAGGAAGGTGAGCCTGACGCCGTTTTTGAACGCCGGGCTGTAACGTGCGCCAATCGAGCGACCAACGATCTGTTCGGCAGCTGCCGCCATGCCATCCAGAAAAAATCCGGCAACGAGGAAGAAATTCATCAGAACCGCATTGGCGGCAAGCGTTACCGGCCCGAGATCAGAGCCGGCACGGGTGAAGAAGGCAAAGCCGGTCAAAAGCAGAATGGAGCGGATCATGATGTCGCGATTGACCGCAAACATGCGGATCAGCCTATCCCTGGCAAAAATCCGGCGACGATCCGGCCGCGCTGCTGTCTGCCTACCAAACTGGCGCACGACAATGACAAGTCCCACAAGGGCTGCAACGGTTTCACCCGTGACAGTGCCCCAGGCGACACCTGCAATGCCATAGCCCAGTTTCAGACCGAGATAGAGGCTGAGCACGATATTGATGCCGTTAAGCAGGAATTGCAGCGCAAGCCCCAGCACGCCCTGCCCGCGCCCCAGTACCAGACCCAGGATGGAATAATTGATCAGCGCCATTGGCGTTGCCAGCATGCGGATCGACACATAGGTTGCCATGGCGTCGCGGGTAGCAGGCGTTGGATGCATGAAGGCGGTTGTTACCGCCAGAATGAGCGGCAGGCACAGGATCGAGGCAAGCCCCATGGCAAGCGCAATCATGATGGCACGCCAGAAGATTGCCTGTTCTTCGACCGCATCGCCTGCGCCCATGGCCTGCGCCACAAGGCCGGTGGTACCGGAACGCAGGAAACCGAAAACCGACAGCAGAAAATCAAAGACCAGCGCGCCAATGGCAAGCCCGCCGATCAGTTCGGCCTGCCCCATCTGGCCAACGACGCCCATGTCAACCAGCCCCAGCAGCGGCGTGGTGATGGCGGCCAGCGTCATCGGCACGGCGATCATCAGCACCATGCGGTTGGTCACCTTGAACGGCCTGATATTCTCACCCTTCAGTGGCTGGGCATTTTCCATGTCATGCAATCCGGTTGTTCTGCAAATTGCCCCAAAGCTGAGGCACGTCCTATCTACGTGAGAACGCGACGGCGCGCATGGTAAAAAACGAACAATATTGTAGATTTATCGACCAAGCACCATCGCCCAGTAAATATAGTTCGGCCTGTTTTCCGGCGTTGCCCAGGCAAGTCCATAATGGGAAAATTCCGGGTCGAGCATATTCCTGCGATGCCCCGGCGATTTCATCCAGGCATCGAAGACCGAACGCGTATCCGGCTGGCCGGCCGCAACATTTTCAGCTGCCGGCCCATGAATGCCGGCCTTGCGCAGGCGCGCGACAAAGCCGTTGCCCCAGCCGACACTATGGCCTATCTCGTCGAAGCTTGCCATGCGCCTTGCCTGATAAAGCGCTGCCTCCTCAAGCCGCGCATCGGTTGCCACCGGGCCAAGGCCATGTGCCTTGCGGATCTGGTTGAAGAGTGTGGTCGGATCATCAGCCGCGCTCAAGGCCGGCATGACGCCCGCACCCAAAACTGCGCCGGCAAGAATGAGAAAGCCGCGCCGGGAGAGCCCAAAACCATTTCTGTTCAGCATCTTGTTCCGTGAAACCACATTGAGAAAATGTCAGGATCACTTCCGGTAGCTGAGGATTCGGAGCAAAATAAAGACAGGAATGACCACTGCCGCGCCAAGAATGAGATAATCGACAAAATGTGCGATGGCAGAAAAGCCCATATTCCAAAGGCGCAGGACAAAATCCCGGATACCCCAGAGAATATCATAGGGCGTCCAGTTGAAGGCGCTCATCACCACGCCGACAACCAGCGAAATCAGGATCAATTTGATCAGAACACGTCCGGGCGTGTCGCCAAGAAAACGGTTTACACCATCAGACATCAATTTCTCCTGTCAAACGACGCGGCTTCAGCGCGACCATGCTCCAGAAATAGGCGGTTCAGGGCAGCTCTGCAAGCGGTCAGGAAATGGACTGCTTGCGAAATGTCCGCGGTGCTTTCTGCTTTTGCCGCTGGAATGAACGGTTCATGCTGCGTGTATCGGTAAAACCGCTGGCAACCGCCACTTCCAGCAGGGTCATTTCGCTGTCTGCGAGCAGTTCCTTGGCACGCCTGACACGCAATTCCTCGCGCACCTCAAAAGCCGTACGCCCCAGGGCCTGTTTGAAAGCGCGCTCCATCTGGCGCACCGAAATGCCCAACCTGCGCGCCACCGTAACCATGGGTACAGGTTCTTCCAGTGTTTCTTCAAAGATGCGAATGGCCCTGCGCACGATCGGAGAACGCACCCCGCTGAAACTCAGGGCTGGCTGTTCGGCCCGTACCATTTCATAGGGAATGAGCAGGATGGACGCACTTTTACGCGCCAATTCTTCCGAGATTTCATTCTCAATGATGGAAAGGGCAAGAGCTGCCGCTCCCAATCCACCCGCACAGGTGAAATGCTTCCCACTCTGGTGAAACAGGCTTGCCGTGTCGGCGGTATAGCCGTCAAAGCGTTCCAGAAAATCATCACGGTGGAACCAGCTGACACAGCAGTTGCGATCAGCAAGCAGGCCGCCTTCAGCCAGAAAAAAGGCCGCCGTACACAGGCCGACAATCACCTTGCCGCGGCGATCGGCCCGCTTGATGAAATCGATTACCGTTTGCTGATGCGGCTGGTATTGCGTAAGAAGGCCGCCGACAATGGCGATATAATCGCATTCATCAAGCTCACCCAAAGGGGCGGTCGGCTCAACGACAATGCCCGAACTCGATGTAACCGGCCCGCCGCTCAACGTGCAGATTTTCCACGCACAACGGATCTGTCGGCTCTGATCGCGATCATCGGCTGCAAGACGAAACGGATCAAGAAACAGGCTCAAGGCCGTCAGCGTAAAGCCCGGCAGAACGACAATACCAACAGAAAGCCGACGCTGCACGGCTTCAGAATTTGTCACCTTACCGCTGTGCATGACACCCATGACCAATGCCATCTGACGCAGACCGGCTGCGCAACAACGACAATCACTTGAAATGTTTGGACAGTTTTAGCTGCTGTGCCTGATAGTTGGAACCGAGATCGGTACCATAAAGCGCCTTCGGACGATTCAGCATGTGCTCATAGACAAGACGGCCAACGATCTGGCCATGCTCGAGAATGAAAGGCACTTCATGGCTACGCACTTCCAGAACGGCACGGCTGCCTGAGCCTCCGGCTGCGCTATGGCCAAAGCCCGGATCGAAGAAACCGGCATAATGGACGCGGAACTCGCCAACCAGCGGATCGAACGGGGTCATTTCGGCGGCATAAAGCGGCGGCACATGCACGGCCTCGCGCGAGACGAGGATGTAGAATTCATCCGGGTCAAGCACCAGTTCACGCGAACCGCGGTCGAAAATCGGCTCCCAGAAATCCAGCACATCATAGGCGCGGCGCTTGTCGACATCGACCACGCCGGTGTGATGCTTGCCGCGATAGCCGATCAGCTTTTCGGGGCCGCCGGAGAGATCAACCGAAAGCGCAATGCCTCCACCGGAAATATTGGGCTGCTCGGCGGCAACCAGAATTTCCCGGCCATGCAGTTCGGCAAGCTCAACCTCGTCCAGCTGTGCCCGGCCCTTGCGGAAACGGATCTGCGACAGGCGCGAGCCGGTGCGCGCCACAATCGGAAAAGTACGCGGGCTGACTTCGAGATAGAGCGGCCCCGTATAGCCTGCAGGAACCTTGTCGAATTCCTGCGCACCATCGGTGATCACGCGGGTGAAGATATCAAGCCGGCCAGTGGAGCTTTTCGGATTTGCCGAAGCAGAAAGCTCGGATGGCAGGGCCAGGCTTTCCAGAAGCGGCACGATATAGACGCAGCCGGTCTCAAGCACGGCGCCGGCTGTCAGATCGATTTCATGCAGTTTCAGCCGTTCGAGCTTGTCGACCACCGGCGTTCCCGGCCCCGGCATGAAGGAGGCGCGCACGCGATAGGCCTTGGCGCCAAGACGCAGATCAAGACTTGCAGGCTGGATCTGATCCTTATCAAGCGGACGCGCCGTCGACAGTGCACCACCTTCAAACAGGGCAGCAATATCCGCGTCTGCCAGAATTCCCGCTTCTCTTGGCGCCATCGACCCTTAACTCCGTTACAGCTTGCACACTGAAATCGACTTGCGAATTTCATGATAATCAACCGTCCATAGCATTAAACGATCGATCATGCGCGTGCCAATCCCGGATTTCCGCAGGAAATAGCGACAAATGCCTCGCCTGAGCCATTTGCTTCTACAACTATGGATGGGCCTGACAGGCATTGACGCGCCCCGGCAACAGGCATAAAGGAATGTCATTCCGTGGTGATTTGCCGGCCGGCTTGCAGCCACGTTAAAGAATTCGCTAAAAAGGGCCGCGGATTCCAAACCGGCTCTTGCGTGTTCGCAGAGCCGGTTTTTTATTGGCCGCCGAGGTTTTCACCCCGGCCGACCAGCTTTCAACAGGTTGGACAAATGACAAAGAAGACGACCCGCAAGTTCCGCCCCGCAACTGATCTGGTGCATGCCGGATCGCTCCGCTCCGGCTTTGCGGAAATGTCCGAGGCCCTGTTCCTCACACAGGGCTTTCTCTATCCGAACGCCGAAGCGGCAGAAGCCCGCTTCAAGGGCGAAGATCCGGGTTTCATCTATTCGCGTTATGCCAACCCGACGACCGACATGTTTGAAAAGCGCATGTGCGCGCTGGAAGGCGCGGAAGAGGCCCGTGCCACAGCATCGGGCATGGCCGCTGTTGCCGCCGCCATTCTCTGTCAGGTGAAGGCTGGCGATCACGTCATTTCGGCGCGTGCCGTGTTTGGCTCCTGCCGCTATATCGTTGAGACGCTCTTGCCGCGTTATGGCGTGGAAATCTCGATCATTGACGGCTCAAAGATTGAAAACTGGAAGGCTGCGGTGCGTCCGAACACCAAGGTCATGTTCCTTGAAAGCCCGTCAAACCCGACACTTGAAGTCATTGATATTGCCAAGGTGGCGGAAATTGCCAATGAAGCAGGCGCAAGGCTGATCGTGGACAATGTGTTTGCCACGCCGATGTTCCAGCGCCCATTTGAACTTGGCGCTCATATCGTCGTCTATTCGGCGACCAAACACATTGACGGTCAGGGCCGCTGCCTTGGCGGCGTGATCCTGTCGGACCGCGAATGGATCGAAACCCAGTTGCAGGATTATTTCCGCCATACGGGTCCCGGCTTGAGCCCGTTCAATGCATGGATCATGCTGAAGGGGCTGGAAACCCTGCCAGTCCGCGTGCGCCAGCAGGCGCAATCCGCCAAGGCGATTGCCGATTTCCTGGCCGGCAAGCCGGGCGTCAAGCGTGTGATCTATCCGGGGCGTCCCGACCATCCGCAGGCTGAAATCATTGCGCGTCAGATGAGCGGCGGCTCGACACTGATCGCGCTGGAGCTCGAAGGCGGCAAGGAAGCCGCATTCAAGTTTGAAAACGCGCTTGAGGTCTTCAGCATTTCCAACAATCTGGGTGACGCCAAGAGCCTGATCACCCATCCGGCCACCACGACGCACAAGAACCTCAGTGACGAGGCCAAGGCAGAGCTTGGCATTACGGATGGATTGCTGCGCATTTCGGTCGGCCTTGAAGATACGGATGACCTGCTGGAAGATGTCGAGGAAGCCCTGAAGGCTGCCCGCTGAAGATTCTTCCGAACGCCTGCACCTGCGGGCGCATGTCTTTCCCAAAGCAGTTTAAGGAAAAGTGGGGGCAGGTTGTCTGTCTGGAACCGCTAAAAGACAATATGCTGGAGCAATCAGCGTTTCCGTGAAAATCTGAATTGCCCCAAGACCGACTGTTCTTCGGGCATGGTTTCAGGCCCTTGCACTTGCACATGCCAGTCCGGTATGCCTGTGACATGCAGGAATCACCGAAAGGGTTGGCATGTACAAGGCGGTAACGCATGGGATCGAAATCACCGTCGAGCCCTTCTATATCGAGGAACAGTCCGATCCGGACGAAAACCGCTATGTTTTTGGTTATCGCGTCACAATCGTCAACAATTCCAATGGCACGGTACAGCTTCGCTCGCGCTATTGGCAGATAACGGATGCCAATGGTCGTGTCGAGGAAGTGCGTGGTGAAGGCGTGGTGGGCGAACAGCCCATTCTGGAGCCGGGCGACTCCTTCCAGTATACTTCTGGCTGCCCACTGAAGACCCCATCCGGCGTGATGGTCGGCCGCTACCAGATGCTTGGCATGGGCAATGACATATTCGAGGTCGATATTCCGGCCTTTTCGCTCGACCTGCCAGAGCAGCGGCGTACGCTGAACTGATTAATGGAGCCGTTCCAGGAAAGTGGATACCGGTTTTCCGTCCGGAACCGCGGAAAAACAGCATGAGCGGCATAAAGCAAAGGCGGCTCCCTGACAGGGCCGCCTTAAGTCTTTCTGAAAAATGAATGTTTTCAGTCAGTTACTTATCCAGAAACTGCCTTGGGTCGAATTCATAGCTCTTTGAGCAGAATTCGCAGGTGACGGTGATCTTGCCGTTTTCTATGCTGTCATTGATTTCCTCAGCCGAGAAGCCGGACAGGACATTCTCGATCCGCTCACGCGAGCAGGAACATTCATCCACCACAGGAACCGGATCATAGACGCGCACGCCACGCTCATGGAACAGGCGGTAAAGCAACCGTTCCGAGCCAACCTGCGGGTCGGTCAGTTCCGAGCTTTCAATCGTGGCGACAAGCGAACGGGCTTCCGTCCAGGCATCGTCTTCCGGATGATAGTCGCCCGTGCTTTCATCGCCATCGCCGCCATGCAGGTCACGCTTGCGCGCACGCAACTCGGATTCCGGCAGGAACTGGATGATCAGCCCGCCAGCACGCCATTGTTCAACCGGCTTGCCTTCCGCATTGCGTTCAACCAACTTGGCAACACTCAGCTTGAGGTCTGTGGGAATCTGTTCTGACTGGCGGAAATAGGTGATCGCGATTTCTTCAAGGCTTGAGCCGTCAAGCGCGACAATGCCCTGATAACGCTGGGTATAAGGCCCCTGATCGACCGTCAGCGCCAGTGTTCCGCGCCCCAGAAGCTGTTCTGGCCGCGTTTCATTGGCCGCGACCGCTGCCTTCAGGCGTTCCGCATCATAGCGCGCATAGGCGCGCATGGAACGCGGCGTGCGGAAATCGACCACCAGCATGTCCACCGGTCCATCCGACTGGATCTGGAAAATGAACTTGCCGTCGAATTTGAGTGAGGTCCCAAGCAGAACCGTGAGGACTGCTGCCTCTGCCAGAAGGCGGGCAACCTCTTCCGGATAGTCATGACGCTTCAGAATGGCATCGATGCTTGCGCCAAGCTGTACGGCGCGACCACGCACATCAAGCCCTTCCAC
The DNA here is from genome assembly GCF_042653845.1 of Daeguia caeni. Classification (NCBI taxonomy): domain Bacteria; kingdom Pseudomonadati; phylum Pseudomonadota; class Alphaproteobacteria; order Hyphomicrobiales; family Brucellaceae; genus Daeguia; species Daeguia caeni. The sequence goes on from NZ_JBHSEL010000111.1 coordinate 17,379, forward strand.
CTGAAAAGGCACGACAGCATCATCACCCGCAAAGCCAAAATCGCCCAGATGCGCGGTCCTGCTGCCAGACGCACCCTGATCATTGCCAATTTTGTCGTTCAATTCACACTCCCTGCAGGCACCAGGCCAGAACTGCCTTCTGGGCGTGGAGCCTGTTTTCGGCTTCATCAAATACGACGGATTGCGGTCCGTCGATCACTTCGTCTGTCACTTCTTCACCGCGGTGCGCAGGCAGGCAGTGCATGAACAGGGCTTTCGGATCGGCCTTTGCCATGAGTTCCGCATTGACCTGATAAGGCATGAAGACATGATGGCCGCGTGCGCGGTCTTCCTGTCCCATCGAAACCCAGGTATCAGTGACGATACAGTCTGCGCCTGTTGCGGCCACAACCGGATCGGTCGTCGACATGATGTTTGCGCCATTGGCGCGTGCCCATTCAATATAGTTTGCCTTTGGCTCGCTGCCTTCCGGCGTTGCAATATTGACATTGAACCTGAAGCGTGCTGCCGCCTCAATCAGAGAATGCAGCACATTATTGCCGTCGCCCATCCAGGCGAATGTCTTGCCGGCGACCGGGCCGCGATGTTCTTCATAGGTCAGAATATCGGCCATAATCTGGCAGGGATGCGTATCATCCGTCAGCGCATTGATCACCGGCACGGTGGCATATTCGGCCAGTTCCAGCAGGCGCTCATGCGCGGTGGTGCGGATCATGATCGCATCGACATAGCGCGACAGGACGCGCGCCGTATCGGCAATGGTTTCGCTGCGGCCAAGCTGCATTTCCGAACCGGTGAGCATGATGGTCTCACCACCCAGCTGACGCATGCCGACATCAAATGAAACGCGGGTGCGGGTCGACGGCTTTTCAAAGATCATCGCCAGCACCTTGCCAGCCAACGGCTTGTCCATCTCGCCAGCCTTCAGGCGTGCCTTGCGTGCCTTGGCGTCTTCCAGGATTGCGCGCAGATCGTCTGCCGCTACTGCCGAAAGATCAAGGAAATGTTTGATGTTCTTGCTCATTTCGTTACGCCGTCTTGCTGGTCGGATTTGCGATTGCGAGCCGTTCAACAGCCGCTTCGATACGTTTCAGTCCTTCACGCGCCTCTTCCGGCGTGGTGATCAATGGCGGCAGCAAGCGCACGACATTATCCCCCGCACCCACACACAGCACGTGCTCATCATAAAGCGCCTGCACCAGAGAGGTGTTCGGCACCACACATTTCAGCCCTATCAGAAGCCCGCGTCCGCGCACTTCCGACACGACATTGGGATAGCGATCGATGATCGAGGCAAGCCCCTGTTTGAACACCAGCGCAACCGCATTCACATTGTCGAGGAAGCCTTCTTCCAGCACGACATCGAGCACGGCATTGCCAACCGCCATGGCGAGCGGATTGCCGCCATAAGTCGAGCCATGCGTGCCGGCTACCATGCCCTTGGCTGCCTCTGCCGTCGCCAGACATGCGCCCAACGGGAAGCCGCCGCCAATACCCTTGGCAATAGCCATGATATCCGGTGTCACACCTGCCCATTCATGCGCAAAAAACCTGCCCGTGCGACCGACGCCGGACTGCACCTCGTCAAAGATCAGAAGCAGGCCGTTTTCATCGCACAGCCTGCGTACAAGGCGCAGGAAATCATCCGGGAATGCGCGCAAGCCCCCCTCGCCCTGGACAGGCTCCAGCAGGATTGCCGCAGTTTCCGGCGTGATGGCTGCGCGCAGCGCAGCTTCATCGCCAAATGGCACCTGATCAAAGCCCGGCGCCTTCGGGCCGAAACCTTCAAGATATTTTGCCTGACCACCGGCTGCGATAGTCGCGATGGTGCGGCCATGGAACGCACCTTCAAAGGTGATGATATGGAAGCGTTCCGGATGGCCATTGGCATAATGATAGCGCCGTGCGGTCTTGATCGCACACTCCAACGCCTCTGCGCCGGAATTGGTGAAGAACACCTTGTCGGCGAATGTATTGTCGATCAGGCGCTGCGCCAGTTTTTCCTGGCCCGGCACCTGGTAAATATTGGAGACATGCCAGAGCTTTTCAGCCTGCGCCTTCAGGGTTTCGACCAGATGCGGATGAGAATGGCCAAGCGAATTCACGGCGATACCGGCAGCGAAATCCAGATAGCGCTCGCCATCTTCGGTCACCAGCCAAATGCCATCGCCTCGCTCAAATCGCAAAGCCGCACGATTATAGGTGTCGTAGAGCGGTTTTACGGTCTTCGCGTCGGTCATTCTGGCAGGCCTCCGTTAGCCTCATATCCTGTTGACGTTCCCGCGCGACAACGGGAGCGGCAAGCTGTTCAATTGCAACATGATCTCCCCGACCGACAAAGGCCTTCGGCCGAAGGAACCGCGCCGGAGCTCAGCATTGCCTGCCGGGCCTTCGGCTGAAATAAAAAACCGCCCTCCGGGCGGCACCGCAGTATATTGGCGTTCCAAAGAAAAATGTCAATGAAGCGCATGCTCTTTGTTGCCGCACGACATGCCATTCAGGACATATTATTCCGCCTGTCGCGGAAAAGTGAAAAGCCCGGCAAGTCACTCGCACAAATTGCCATTGCCGGCTGGCATGCCACACTCTATTCATTGCGAGACAGCATATTTTTAATTAACCACCAAAGAAATGCCCTCATTTGCACCCAAGTTGGGGAAAACCATGAAAATGGAATCTGCCTGATGGGCAATCCCTTGTCATGGAGTCATTCGATATTGTAGGTTCGCAACTGAGAAAACTACATTTCGTGCAGCGGACCTAGTCACCCGGATAGATATGGTGTTTTAACCCGGATATGCCGGGCACTTGTGGATTCCGGAAAGAATAAACGATTGGAGCCCAGGGCGATGAACTGGACAGACGAACGCGTCGAACTTCTGAAGAAACTGTGGAACGAGGGCTTGAGCGCAAGCCAGATCGCAGCACAGCTCGGCGGCGTCAGCAGAAACGCAGTGATTGGCAAGGTCCACCGGCTTAAGCTTTCTGGCCGCGGCAAGACGACCACAACGGCCCCGCGCAGCAAGAAGGTCAACACGGCTGCACCTGCCGCTTCACGTCCAAGCACGCAGGCAAGCAACAATGTCGGCGGCAGCCAGAGCCATGCAAACACCACGGTTCGCCCGGCTGCAACCGTGACCAAGACGGTCGGCTCGGCGGCCCTGCAGGTTGAGTATGAAACGGATACGGTTTCTGAAACCGTGATGAAACCGGCCTCCGACGTGGTCGTGCCAATCTCGCGCCGTCTTTCGCTGCTGCAGCTTAGTGAACGCACCTGCAAATGGCCGATCGGCGATCCGCTGAGCGAAGAATTCCATTTCTGCGGTCATGAATCGGGTGAATCCAGCCCCTATTGCGCCTATCATTCAAAGCTGGCCTTCCAGCCAACGTCCGAACGCCGTCGCGTTCGCTGACGTTCCGCTTTCGTCGGTTCCGGATTGCTGAACTGACGGAACATCCGGTCTCGCTCGGATTGCAGCAGATGCCGGATGCACGGCGAAAACCTGTTGCCTGAATTTGTGCCCGGATGCCCCGCAATCCGGGCATTTGTTTGGGCCGGCCAACTGCCCATCTCCGCCAGCCATGTCCTGTTCCGGAACCGACTGTCCCCTTGAAGCGAAATGCATGTTTCCCGTGCAGGTCGTCTATCCCCATGTCTGCCACCCCTGACAAACCGCAGAGCAGACCGATCCAGACGGATGGCAAAATCAGCCGCTGATCTGCGCAATCAGGCCATGCGCCTGGGCAGGCGCACCATGAAGACCGAGCCCTCGCCCAGCTGCGAACGAATGACCAGCCTGCCGCGATGGCGTACCAGAATATGTTTGACGATGGCAAGGCCAAGACCGGTTCCCTTCTGTGCCCGGCTGGTTTCCGCATTGATACGGTAAAAGCGCTCCGTGAGACGTGGCAGATCCTGCTGGACAATGCCGGGGCCAAAATCGCGCACCGACACCACCACTTCCGCGCTGGAGCCCGTCATCTCCTCGCTCAGGCTGACAATGACCCGCTTGCCCTGCTGACCATATTTGCAGGCATTTTCGACAAGGTTCTGAAAGACCTGAATCAGCTCGTCACGCGCGCCTGTCACCTCGGCTGTCTCGACTGAAAAACTGCGTTCTATGTCAACCCCCAGATCGGCCGCGAGCGGCGTCATCGCATCCACGACATGGTTGAGGACACTGACCACTTCGACAGGTTCTGTCACCGCCAGATGTGCCCGCATCTCAAGCCGGGAAAGCGACAGGAGGTCGTCGATCAGGCGCGACATACGCTCAGCCTGGTCCTGCATGATGCCCAGGAATTTCTCGCGCGCTGCCGCATCATTGCGCGCCGGGCCTTGCAGCGTTTCAATGAAGCCCCGCAATGAAGCCAGAGGCGTGCGCAATTCGTGGCTGGCATTGGCAATAAAGTCAGACCGCATGCGGTCAATACGGCGCGTCTCGCTTTGGTCACGAAACAGGAGGACAAACAAAGCCGGCTCGCCCTGATTGCCCGGCAGGCGCTTTACCGTCGCCTTGAACCAGCGATCGACCGGCACGCGCTCGCAATAGTCGATCGTTCTGGTCTTGCCATCGGCAATCACCCCCTGAACAAGCGCGTGCATTTCCGGCGCCCGGAAACGCAGATACAGGGCACTGGCATGATCCAGCGACGGAAAGGCCTCGCGCGCGGCCTGATTGGCGAAGCGGACGCTGCCTGAAGGATCAAAGACTATCAGCGGATCGCTCAGGAGATCGGCAAGCTTTTCACCGGAAAGATCAGCCAGTTCATTGCTGTTGCGCGCAGCAACCTTTTCAACCGTATTCGTCTCGATCGCAAACTGGCTTGCAAACCAGACCGCACAGAGGATTACAAAGGCTATCAATCCAGCCTGAAGCCAGACCGGAAGATCAAGCAGCAGGACACACACAGCCAGAAGGATGCTGACAAGAAGAAGCCCTCTGGTGCGCCTGAAGGGCGCAAGCAGTGAATCCTCTCTTGCAGGCCGTATCGCCTTTTCATTGTCTTTTTGTGCCATCTTGCCAGCCACAGCCATGATCGTACCCTGTAAGAGAGCAGGAGTTTCATGCACATTACATCAGCCATTATCATGATTGATATAACCGAACGAGGTCTGCCGTGTGTGACAATTCCAAGACAACCGACAGGAAGCGGCAAAAAGACCATCAGTTTGAGAATGGCCGGCGTCAAACGGAAATTCGATCTTGACGATCCCAAACTGCCGAACTGGATTGAGGACAATGCGCTGTCTTCAGGCGGCTATCCCTATGCTGAGCGCATAAAGTCATCGGAATATGAAGAAACCCTGACCAGGCTTCAGATCGAACTGGTGAAACTGCCGGACTGGCTGCAGGCGACGGACGAACGCATCATCTGCCTTTTTGAAGGGCGCGATGCCGCAGGCAAGGGCGCACCATTTTTACCATCCACGAATATATGAACCAGCGTATGGTGCACAATGTCGCCTTGTCCAAGCCGTCCGAAACCGAACGCGGGCACCGGTATTTTCAGCGTCATGCCGCACATTTCCCGACTGCCGGTGAATTCGTCACCTTTGACCACTCGTAGTATAACCGCACCGACGGTGAAAAGGTGACGGGATTTTGCACGCCGCAACAGCTGGAAACCTTTCTGATCGAGGCCCCGATTTTGAGCGCATATTCGTGACCGACGGGATCCATCTGTTCAAGTTCTGGCTGGATATCGGCGGGAAATGCAGCTCAAGCATTTTCATGGCGCCGCCACAGCCCATTGAAGCGCTGGAACTCCTCCCCCATGAATGTCGCAGCCTCACCTGCTGGGACGACTACTCCGCCGCATTGCAGACAATGCTGGCGCGGACAGACACAGGCTATGCCCCTGGACCATCACCCGCTCCAATGACAAGCGGCGGGCGCACTTGCCGCAACCCGCCGCATTCTCTTGTCGCCTCCCTATACGGGACGCGATCTGGAAGCCATTGGCGCAGAAGATCAGTCTATCATCGGACGCGGTGCCACCATGCTGGGCACGGATTCCCGCACCGCCTCTGACAGGGCATAGAATGCACTTGGCTTGTGCGGCGTCTTTTCCCAGAGATGGGGCTTATGGATGAGCTGTATCAGGGCACGCCATGCCGCACGCGAGATCAGCAGCCAATAGACCGGAATGGATATGAAATAGGAATAATCGCGCGTCTCTGTCGGCTCCATGGTCTGCAGGCCAAGAAGATAGTAGCCGAGATAGGCTAGCAGGATATTGATTGCATCCAGAAACTGGTCTGCCCCCTGAAAAGTGGTCCTCCCTGAAGTAAACTATTGAGCCGTAGGAGGACGTTGGAATGCCGCAGAAGAA
>NZ_JBHSEL010000112.1:0-25155 GCF_042653845.1 Daeguia caeni
GCTTAAATCAAACCCCAAACCGAGCCGGAAACTCCAATCTTCAAAAACACAAATAGTCTCAAATCATTCGACGACGGACACATCCAACCCGTCGCCCATCCGCCAGTAGACTTCGCTGAAATAGGCCTCCAGCGCCTCGGGCGAAAGAAGATCGTCATGGCGGTCGATGATCCGTTTCATGTCCCCAATCAGGTCCCGGATTTCTACGGGTGGCGGATAGTCTGGCGCTGCGAAGACCGTGACGATGCTGCCGTCACGCGGTCGCTTCCCCTCCCTGTTGACCCGGCCGGCTGCCTGAACGATCTGGTCAAGACCGGCCTCGGCGCGCCACGCCTTTGGGAAATCGACATCAACGCCGGCTTCGATCAGCGAGGTTGCGATCAGTCGGCAGGGTTTTCCTTCCTTCAGCCGGATACGGATATCGTCGAGGATCAAGCGGCGATGAGCCGTGCATTGCCTTGTGGTGAGATGAATGAGGCCGTCGAGCCCCGCAGTCTGAGCTTCCTGATAAAGGTCAAGCGCGTGTCGGCGGCTGTTGACGATGACGAGTGCCTGCGTTTCGCCCGCAAGCGATTCGACCAGATCGGCATTGCGCATTGATCCGGCATGACGGATATAGGTGCGGGCAAGCCGTGCGGCAAGTTCGCGTGGATTTGGCGCAAGTTCACAATCGTCAGCAAGTGGCAATCCGCCTTCCAGCTTGTTGCTGCCAAGCGCGGGCTGGGTGGCAGTGCACAGCACGACTGTCACCTTGTAGTTGCGGACGAGCTCCTCCAGCATCCGCATGATTGGCTGCAGGAGATGGCGCGGCAGGGTCTGCGCTTCATCGAGCACGATTACCGAATGGGCGATGTTGTGAAGCTTGCGGGCACGCGACGGCCGGGCGGAATAGAGGCTCTCGAACAGCTGGACATGGGTGGTCACCACCACCGGGGCCGTCCAGTCTTCCATGGCAAGCTTCATCCTGTCGCGGCGCTGCTCGTATTCGAAGCGCTCTTCCTCGATGGCCGAATGATGTTCGAGCACATGTTCATCACCGAGCACATTTCGGAAGATCTCTGCCGTCTGATCGATGATCGAGGTAAAGGGAATGGCATAGATGATCCGCTGCAGGCCGTGCGCGCGGGCGTGGTCGAGGGCAAACCCGAGGGAAGCCAATGTCTTGCCGCCACCCGTGGGCACGGTCAGCGTGAAAAAGCCTGTCTGGTTTTTTGCCTTGGAACGTACATGGGTGAGGACCTGGCGTCGGATCTCGGTAAGTGCACCGGAGCGGGCCGCAAGTGCAGCCATGTGCGCGTCAAAACGTGCGAGAAAGGTGTCGAGCAGTTCGGGAAGCGGCGTCCAGTTTCGATCTGCCTCAATGTGACCAAGGGAAACATCATGGGCTTCAGCATCGCGGCGATCGGCGTCAACGAGACAGGAAAACAGCATGCGCACCAGAACGGAACAGGAAAAGCCGGCGATTTCGGGATTGCGTGGGAAACGCCCGATCAGTTCGGGCACGAGGCCGCTGAGATCGATTGGTAACTCCTGTTCCCAGACAGGATCGATGTTGATTGGTCGCGCCAGACGACGATCGTAGCAGGCATCTGTTTCATTCTGCCGATCCGGCAGGCCGGCATGATGGCCGAGGATACAGTAAGCAATCAACTCGGCAATAGCCCTGTCCGGGCCCCGCGCACGCTCCAGTAGCACTTTTGCGCCGGCTGTCGAATGTTCAACGGCGATATTCGCTCCTTCGAGCCGGCGCTGGAATTCCGGCGAATATTTGCCAAGGTCATGCAGCAGACCGGCAATATAGGCAGCACGCTCAAGCCCCAGTTTTTGTCCTACGCTTGCCGCGCGTTCCGCCACACCGAGCAGATGATCACGAAGTGGTTGCCAGTCTGTTTTTGAGCTCTCGTTGCCGCTATGCGCATAATAAGTCATCTTGCGATCAATATCTTGTACTATTATTCATGAGATTAGTTCTAAATGAACAAGCTGCAATTTCAACAATAAATCATATTGTATGTATTTATCAATATATTCTTATATTTATCTAAAATGATAAATAAAAAGTAAATATAAGTTATAAATGATTTTATATTTTATACGCAACAAACTATTTAAATAAAATTATTGTAACTTTAATCGCAGGTTTGTATTTAAATTTATTTGCAATTACTTTGTATTTATATTTTTTTGAACTATGTGGTGTATTTTCCGGTTTTATGATTTTGTTTTTATTGATTTATTTATATTTTGAGGATTTGTGGTGTTTGCATTGGGCGTTAATGAATATATTTGATCGCATGGCGCGGAAAATCATGCAAATAAGATTGTTGATCTCTTCAGCTGCCGAAATACGGCAGTGCAGTATGACATGTCGGTACGACAATTGTCATGCACGGGCTTTTCAGCTCACGCGAATGTTTTGAAAATCCCAGCTTTTCAGTTTGAGGGGGAGTGGCTGGGGCGCCTGGATTCGAACCAGGGAATGGCGGTACCAAAAACCGCTGCCTTACCGCTTGGCTACGCCCCAAGATCAGACCGAATGGCCGAATGCGCGGCCTTATAGCGGGAGATGAAGACAAGCGCAATCCGCAAAAACAACACTTGAGCAATTCTATCCACGGTTTTGCGCCGCCCGGGCGGTAAACCGCATTGATATCCGCAAGCCTATAGTGGACTGTGTTCTTAATTCTGCATAGTTTGCTTGCTCTTTTTATGATCTTCGACGAAAGCTTCAATAAAAGGAAACGCAGACTGTAATTCGAACGGGGGATGGGGCGCGCTTGTTGTTTGCAGCGCGCAATGACAATGGAAGAGATGGCGAGCGGCGTGAAAACGAAACTGACAGGCAAACTGAAACGCAAGAAGGTTACGGCACCGCAAGCCAAGGCCTTTTCCGTTCATCTTCTGACGGCGTCAGGATCCTTTCTGGCTTTTCTTTCGGTGGTTGCAGCCAGTGATGGCGCCTATACGGCCATGTGGTGGTGGCTGGCGCTGGCGCTTTTTGTCGATGGCATCGACGGGCCGATAGCGCGCAAGCTGGAAGTCAAATATGTGCTGCCGAACTGGTCGGGAGAGCTGCTCGACAACATCATCGACTATGTAACCTATGTGCTCATCCCTGCCTTTGCACTGTATCAGAGCGGGTTCATGGGCACATATCTTTCCTTCATTTCCGGTGCGATCATTGTCGTCTCAAGCGCGATCTATTACGCCGATACGGGCATGAAGACGAAAGAGAATTTTTTCAAGGGCTTCCCGGTCGTCTGGAACATGGTCGTCTTTACCCTGTTCATCGTGAAGCCCGGCGAATGGGTGGCCTTTGCGACGGTCGTCTTCTCGGCCATCCTGTCATTTTTGCCGATTCACTTTCTGCATCCGGTGCGCGTGGTGCGCCTGCGTCCGATCAACCTCACCATTTTCCTGCTCTGGTGCGCCTTTGGCATTATCGCACTCTTTTACAAGCTTGAGGCGCCGTTATGGGTCAAGATCGGTGTATCGACCACCGGACTTTATATCTATTTCATCGGCGCGATCATGCAGCTGTTTCCAAATCTTGGCCGCACACCTGCGGTGATTGCGGCGGAAGCAGCGGCTGCGGCAGCAAAGTCCAAAAGAGGTGAGACATGATCAATGCCATTCGCGTTCACCAGACCGGTGGACCGGACGTCATGCACTATGAACAGGTTGAAATCGGTGAGCCGGGACCGGGCGAGGCGCGCGTGCGCCATGAGGCAATCGGCCTGAATTTCATCGATGTCTATTTCCGCACCGGAATTTACAAGGCGGCGACAATGCCTTTCACGCCGGGCAATGAGGCGGCGGGCATTGTGGTTGCGGTTGGCGACGGCGTTGAGCATGTGCACGTTGGCGATCGCGTGGCCTATGTCGCTACACCCGGCTCCTATGCCGAGGAGCGCATCGTGCCGGCTGACCGGCTGGTGAAGGTTCCAGACGGCATTGACCTCAAGACGGCTGCCGGCATGATGCTCAAGGGCATGACGGCGCAATATCTTCTGCGCCGCACCTTCAAGGTTGAGCCGGGCCATACCATCCTGTTTCATGCCGCAGCCGGCGGCGTCGGCCTGATTGCCGGCCAATGGGCCAAGCATCTTGGCGCAACGGTCATCGGCACGGCCGGGTCGGAGGAAAAGATCGCCCTTGCCAAAAGCCACGGCTATGATCACGTCATCAACTATCGCAGCGAAGATTTCGTCGAGCGCGTGCGTGAGCTCACCAATGGCGAAGGCGTGGACGTGGTCTATGATTCTGTAGGACGCGATACCTATATGGGGTCGCTCGATGTGTTGAAGCCGCTCGGCATGCTGGCCTGTTTCGGTCAGTCCTCCGGCCTGATCCCGCCCTTTGACCTTGGGCTCCTGGCGCAGAAAGGTTCGCTGTTCATCACCCGTCCGACCCTGTTCAACTATGTGGCCAAGCGCGCGGATCTTGAAAAAACAGCTAATGATCTGTTCAGGGTTGTTGAAAGCGGTGTGGTGAAGATCGAGATCAATCAGTCCTATGCCTTGAAGGATGTGCGCAAGGCGCATGAAGATCTCGAAGCGCGCAGGACGACGGGCACGACGATCTTGCTTCCCTGATATTGGGAATGCGGCAATTTGGCGGTTGGGAAGAAAACCGGTTTGTGGTTTTATGGCTTTTCAACTGTCATCGCGGCGGATAATCTTGCCGTAAAAGAACACCAATCGGGGAACGATGTCAGCGTACCTTAACGCCCAACCTCTATTGGAGGTTTGTGGGCTTACAAAAGTGTTTGGTCAGTTAAAAGCCTGCGATACAATTGACCTGATCATCGCCAAGGGTGAGATCCACGCACTGCTTGGCGAAAATGGTGCAGGCAAATCCACACTTGTGAAAATGCTGTTTGGTGCGCTGCAGCCGCTTGAGGGGGAAATCCGCTGGAAGGACAAGCCGGTTGTCATCAGTCAGCCTGCCATGGCGCGCCGGCTCGGCATTGGCATGGTATTCCAGCATTTTTCGTTGTTTGATTCACTCACTGCTGCGGAAAACATCGCGCTTTCGCTCGATAAATCCTTGCCGCTGGCAGAAATTGCCCGCCGCGCGAGAGAAATCGGCCAGGCCTATGGCTTGCCCATCGACCCGGATGCGCATGTGGGGGATCTGTCGGTTGGTGAGCGCCAGCGCATTGAAATCGTGCGCTGCCTGTTGCAGGAGCCGGACCTGATCATTCTGGACGAGCCGACATCGGTTCTGACACCACAGGAAGCCGACCGGCTGTTTGCAACGCTGGAACGGCTGCGCGCGGAAGGCAAGTCGATTCTCTATATCAGCCATCGTCTGGAAGAGGTGAAGCGGCTGTGTGATCGCGCAACCGTGCTACGCCATGGCAAGGTTGTCGGCCATTGCGACCCGCGCAAGGAAACGGCCGCCTCGCTTGCCCGCATGATGGTCGGCAATGATATTGGCATTGTGGCGCGCAAGCCCGCACGGGCAACCGAAACAGCATCCGACATCCTGTTCGAGATCAACGCCTTGTCACAAAAGCCGCGCGGGCCGTTCTCAACCGCGCTCAAAAATGTTTCGCTTGCCGTGCGGGCAGGGGAAGTGGTGGGCATTGCCGGTGTTGCCGGCAATGGCCAGAGCGAGTTTTTCGAGGCGGTTTCGGGTGAAGTCCTGCAGGCAGAGCCATCTGCCGTGCGTATTCGCGGTCAGGCGGCAGGCAGGCTTGGCATTACGCAGCGGCGTCTCATGGGGGCTGCTTTTGTGCCGGAAGAGCGCTTGGGGCATGGCGCGGTTCCGGCCCTGTCGCTCAGCGACAATCTCTTTTTGTCGCGCTATAGTACAGATAAAAAGGCGTTTCTGCGCGGCGGCATATTGAAACGCATTGCGCAAAATGCCTTGCAGATTGCGACCAAACGCATTGTGGAGCGCATGGATGTGCGCAAAAGCGCTGACAGTCCGCCTGCATCAGCGCTTTCGGGCGGCAATCTGCAGAAATTCATCATTGGCCGCGAGCTTGATCGTACCCCGTCGGTGCTGGTGGTCAATCAGCCGACATGGGGTGTTGATGCGGGTGCCGCAGCGCATATCAGGCAGGCGCTTGTTGATCTGGCGCGTTCCGGTTCGGCCATACTGGTGATCAGTCAGGATCTTGATGAGCTGTTTGAAATCAGCGACCGCATTGCGGTCATGAATCATGGCATGTTGTCAGAGCCAATGCCGATTGAGGATGTCACCTTGGAAAAACTCGGCCTGCTGATGGGCGGCATTACTGGCAATGCGCAGAAAATCGAGGTGGCTGATGCGCATTGAACTGGTCAAACGTCCGCAGGAATCGCGCTTTTTTGCCGCTTTTTCACCGGTTCTGGCACTGGCCTTGACGCTGATCGCTGGTGCCTTGCTGTTTGCCATTATGGGCAAGGATCCGGTGCATGCGCTTTATGTCTTCTTTTTTGAGCCGCTGTTTGATGTCTGGTCATGGCATGAGCTGCTGGTCAAGGCCGCTCCGCTCATTCTGATCGCGGTTGGCCTGTGCGTCTGTTTCCTGTCGAACAACTGGAATATTGGCGCTGAAGGACAATTTATCATTGGCGCGATTGCCGGCTCCATTTTGCCGGTTCTGTTTCATGATTTCGAATCATGGATCGTCTGGCCGCTGATGATGCTGATGGGCATGATTGGCGGTGCCGCCTATGCTTCGATCCCTGCCTTCCTGAAGGTCCGCTTCAACACCACTGAAATCCTGACCAGCCTGATGCTGGTCTATGTTGCGCAACTGTTTCTGGATTGGCTGGTGCGCGGTCCGTGGCGCAACCCGGAAGGCTATAATTTTCCGGAGACCCGCCAGTTCAATGCCAGTGCAGTCCTGCCGGAAATCTGGAGCGCATCCGGGCGCGCCCATTGGGGCTTTGTCTTTGCGGTGGTTGCGGCATTTGCCGTCTGGTTCATGCTCAAGCGCACGCTGAAAGGCTTTGAGATAAAGGTGATCGGCCAAAGCCAGCGCGCCGGCCGCTTTGCAGGTTTCAGCGCGGGCAGACTTACGCTCTTTGTCTTTGCGCTTTCCGGCGCCCTGGCGGGGCTTGCAGGTATTGCCGAAACTTCCGGCGCAATCGGCCAGTTGCGGCCTGTCATTTCGCCCGGCTATGGCTTTACCGCCATCATTGTTGCCTTTCTGGGCAGGCTTAATCCGCTTGGCGCCATTGCGGCCGGGCTGGTTCTGGCATTGTCTTATCTTGGCGGCGAGGCCGCACAGGTGGCAATCGGCATTTCCGACAAGTCAGCACGTGTGTTTCAGGGCATGATTTTGTTTTTCGTGCTGGCTTGTGACACACTCATTCTCTACCGCGTTCGCATCATTTCGTCGCGCAAGGCAGGGAGGGCCTGAATGCCATGGATCTGACACAGGCCATTCTCCTGACCATTGCCACGGCAGCAACGCCGCTGTTGATTGCCGCAATCGGCGAACTGGTGGTGGAACGCTCCGGCGTGCTCAATCTCGGCGTCGAGGGCATGATGCTGATGGGGGCGGTTTCCGGTTTTGCCATTGCCCAGGTCACCGGCTCGGCTTGGCTTGGCCTTGTGGCTGCCGTTCTGGTGGGGGCTCTCTTTGCCAGCCTGTTTGGCTTTTTTGTGCTGATATTGGTGACCAATCAGGTTGCAACCGGCCTTGCCCTGACGATTCTTGGCATTGGCACTTCGGCCATGCTGGGGGAAAGTTTTGTCGGCCTGCCGGGCGTGCAGTTCAAGAGCGTTGATATTCCCTATCTCAGTGACATTCCCCATGTCGGCAGGTTTTTGTTTGGTCAGGATCCGGTTTTCTATCTTTCGATCCTGCTGGTCATTGCCGTTTCATGGTTCCTGTTTCACACCCGCGCAGGGCTGACATTGCGTGCCGTGGGCGACAATCACGGCTCTGCCCACGCGCTTGGCGTGCATGTGGTGCGCACGCGCTTTCTGGCCGTGTTGTTTGGTGGCGCTTGTGCGGGGCTTGCCGGGGCGCAATTGTCGCTGGTCTATGTGCCGCAATGGGTTGAAAACATGACAGCCGGCCGTGGCTGGATTGCGCTTGCCCTGGTGGTCTTTGCTTCATGGCGTCCGTGGCGCGTGCTGATTGGCGCTTATCTGTTCGGCGCGGTGTCGATCGGGCAATTGCATGCGCAGGCGCTTGGCGTCGGTCTGCCGTCGCAGCTTTTGTCGGCCTTGCCATATCTGGCAACCATTGTCGTGCTGGTGATCATCTCGCGCAATCGCCGCCTGACCATGATGAACACGCCGGCTTCGCTTGGCAAAGCCTTTGTGCCGGATCGATAGAATTGCGAAGGCGGATTTCCCAGCCGCTGCCGCATGACTTGTTGAGGTCTAACAGGGAGTGCAACACATGAAAAAGATCCTGCTGGCAATGGCCACGGTTGCGAGTTTCGTATTCGGCGGCGTCGCGGCGCATGCTGAAGAAAAACTCAAGATAGGCTTTATCTATATCGGCCCCCCGGGTGATTTTGGCTGGACCTATCAGCATGATCAGGCACGCAAGGAGTTGGTCGAAGCGCTTGGCGACAAGGTGGAGACGACCTATCTCGAAAATGTGCCGGAAGGTGCGGATGCCGAGCGTTCGATTGAGCGTCTGGCGCGCGCTGGCAACAAGCTGATCTTCACCACCTCCTTCGGCTATATGGACCCGACCATCAGGGTCGCCAAGAAATTCCCGGATGTGAAGTTTGAGCACGCAACCGGCTACAAGACTGCCGACAATGTCTCTGTCTATAATGCTCGCTTCTATGAAGGCCGTTATATTCAGGGCGTGATTGCTGCCAAGATGTCGGAAAAGGGCGTGGCCGGCTATATTGCCTCCGTGCCGGTTCCTGAAGTCATCCAGGGCATCAATGCCTTCATGCTTGGCGCACAGTCGATCAATCCGGATTTCAAGGTCAAGGTGATCTGGGTCAATTCCTGGTTCGATCCGGGCAAGGAAGCCGATGCGGCCAAGGCGCTGATCGATCAGGGCGTTGATATTCTGACCCAGCATACCGATTCAACTGCGCCGATTCAGGTTGCGGCAGAGCGCGGCATCAAGGCCTTTGGTCAGGCGTCCGACATGATCAAGTTTGGTCCGAACACCCAGCTCACGGCAACCATCGACGAATGGGGCCCATATTATATTGATCGTGCCAAGGCTGTGCTGAATGACACCTGGAAGTCGCAGGACATCTGGTGGGGCATCAAGGAAGGCCTCGTCAAGATGGCGCCTTATACCAACATGCCGGACGACGTGAAGAAGCTGGCCGAAGAAACCGAAGCCAAGATCAAGTCGGGTGAACTGAAACCATTCACCGGTCCGATCAAGAAGCAGGACGGTTCGGAATGGCTGAAGGAAGGCGAACAGGCTGACGACAAGACGCTGCTTGGCATGAATTTCTACGTCTATGGCGTTGACGACAAGCTGCCGCAATAATTGAGCCGCATGAAACGAAAAGGCGCTTCGCGGGCGCCTTTCAGACGGTTTCAGACCTCTCGACTTTGACAGTGATCAAGGTCGAGGGGTTTGATCCGGCCTGTTCCGGGGAAACCTGGTTCTGCGTGAAACTGCGGGGATCTTGCGCATTTGATGGTTTGCCAAAAGCAAAGGCCGTCTCAAGGAGACGGCCTGATTCTTCACCCACAGGTGCACGAAACCAGATTACTTGATCTTGGTTTCCTTGAACTCGACGTGCTTGCGCACAATCGGGTCGTACTTGGTCTTTGTCATTTTTTCCGTCATCGTACGGCTGTTCTTCTTTGTTACGTAGAAGAAGCCCGTGTCTGCGGTCGACAAAAGCTTGATCTTGATTGTCGTAGCCTTGGCCATATTGCAATACCTGCTCTTATTTAATTGAAACCGCCAGTGAGTCCGGCAATTTCATCCGGCAGCGGGAATTTGGCGCGACACTACGGATTAAGGCCGGAAAGTCAAGTGAGAAAAGACAAAAGCCAACAATCAAGGGCGTTTCTTTCTGATCAGCAGGCGCGCCAAGGCCAGAATGGCATAGGCTGCGAAAAATGTTCCCAACATGATCGGAAAGCCTGATGGGCCCCATATATCCATGCCGACACCGACAGCCTGCGGCCCGACCAGCATGCCAATTGCATAGCAGAAGATGAAGGCGGCATTGGCCGAGGCCAGTTCGCGCCCCGTCAGTTCCGAACCCAGATGCGCAAGGCCGACCGTATAAAGCCCCGCGACAACGCCGCCCCAGACGAAAAGAACGGCTGCCAGCATATACCACTGTGTCATGAGATGGGGCAGAACGATCATGCCGATAAGCCCAGTCATGGCACAAAAGAGCAGAAGCTTGCGCCGGTCATGCACGCGGTCGCTGACAAGTCCGAGCGGAATCTGCAGCAGCACATTGCCAAGGCCGATCATCGACAGGAGCAGGGCAGAATCGGCTTCCGGATAGCCGATGCGCGCACCGAAAACCGGAAAAAGCGCAAAGCCGCCCGTTTCCACCGCGCCAAAGACAAAGACGGCCATGGTGGCGGTCGGCACGGAGAAAATGTAAGGCAGGAAGGGAACATGTTCGCCTTCCTCGAAATCCGGGCTGTCGCGCCAGGCAAGGATCACCGGCAGGAGGGCAAGCAATATGATGCCAAACCCGACATAGAAGGGCAGGCTGCCCGTGCTGCCGATTCTGGAAAACAGCCATGGCCCAAGGGCAAAGCCCAGCGACAATGTGGTGACGTAAATGCCAAGTACAAGGCCGCGTTTTTCCGGTGGCGCAGAGGCGTTGATCCAATATTCCGACAGGACAAACAGCACGGTCAGGGAAAAATGCAGCAGGATGCGCAGGCCAAACCAGGCCCAGAGCTGCTGGAAATAATGAAAGCCCAGGAAGGCAAAGGCGCCCAGAAGCAGCATTGCACAGATCGCCCGCACCACGCCAAGGCGTGCGGCCAGAGGGGCTGCAAGCGGTGCGGCTGCAATGGATGCAACCCCTGCTACCGCCGTATTGGCACCAATGACGCTTGCGGAATAGCCGCGGCTTTCCAGAAGGATGCTCAACAGCGGAATGCCAAGCCCGATTGCCGCGCCAACAGCGGTGATTGTTGCAATCGCAGCTGCCAGAGAGCGCAGATGCAACTGGTTTCCGCCCGGCGTTGCTACCGTTTCTGGTCGGATGTCATTCTTCATGCAGTCAGATCACTTTACGAATAAACCGCATATTGCGGACAGAAATATGCGTAACAGGTACTTCCTCAGGCAGGTCGCCACGGCTGTCGAGAAGCAGCGCGCGCGCCTCGCTCAGGATGACAGGCGTAATGGGCGACATGGGCAGTCTGTCGACCTGATCAATCGGCACCCAGTCCAGATCTTCCAGTTCGCCGCTTGGAACAAGCCTTTGTGCTGCTTCACCGGGCAGGCTGTCGCGGAAGGCAAGGAAGAAACGTGTATCGAAACGGCGCACCTGTCCGGGCGGTGTTACCGCGCGGGCGAAATAGCGTATCTGGCTCAAATCCGGTAAAAACAGATTTGCCTGATCCATGTCAGGCAGGATGAAGGCGCGCCAGTCTTCATGGTCTGGCAATCTTGCGGCCTCAGAGGAAACGGCGCCGGCAATGCGCAGCCCCGTTTCCTCAAATGTCTCGCGAATGGCGCACAGGCCCAGCGCACGCGCGCGGCGGCGTGATGCACGCGAGCCCATGCCCTTGAGCAGCTTGCCCATATCCTGCTGTCTCAGCTCGCTTGCAGCCGCGATGGAACCATCGATAGCGTCTGCCCGTCCACCCGGGAAAACATACATGCCCGGCATGAAGGCAAGGCTTTTATGGCGCTTGCCCATCAGCAGACGCGGCATCGGGCCGTTTCTGTCCACAAGCAAGAGCGATGCCGCATCACGCGGCTTCAGAACCTTGTCCGTGACCGGCCTGAACGGCTTTAAATCGGCTATCGTGTCCATCTTGTCTGTCATGTTACGTCGTGAAAATCGCCTTCGCCTTTGCCGCCAAAACCGTGCATGTGCAAGGCCCATTGCAGGCCGATCGTGGCCCCTTTCAACGGTTGCAGGAGGACCAGGGCAAGAATGAGTGTCACCGGTGCCCAGATCAGCATATGTGCCCAGAGCGGCAGATTGGTCGTGGCCTCGACGCCCATGAAAGCGCCAACGACAATATGGCCGACGATGAGGATCGTAAGGTAGGCCGGCAGGTCATCGGCGCGTTGCGGGGTGTAGTCCTCGCCACAGACGGCACACTTGGCGACGGGCTTGACGAAGCTGCGGAACAGCCTGCCTTCGCCACATTTCGGGCAGCGACCGCAAAAACCGCGCCACATCGCTTCGCCCAGATTGCGTTTTGGCTCAGCCTTGACTGCGGCTTCGTCGCCAAAAACCTTGATCGCGGCAGACTCGCTTTCACCTGATGTCATCGACGCTTTCCTTTCTTGTACCGCGGCAGGCCGTTTGGCCTGCCGTGGCGTCCGCGCATCGTCCTTGATGCCTTGTGATGCGAGCGTGTCGACATCGGCAGGGCGTGCGGTTCGGAAACCATTTCAAAACGAAGCGCCCCCGCAATCGGGAGCGCCTCCACGAGGCGGACCGTCACCGTATCGCCGAGACGGAAGCCTTTTCCGCTTCTTTCCCCTGCGATCGCATGGTTTGCCTCATCATATATATAATATTCATGGCCCAATGTTGAAATAGGCACCAGACCATCCGCGCCATAGGTCGCAAGATTGACGAACAGGCCGGCATGGGTCACGCCTGTCACGCGCCCTTCAAATTCATCGCCAAGATGCGAGGCGAGATAATGCGCGATCAGCCGGTCAACCGTTTCACGTTCGGCCAGCATGGCGCGCCGCTCGGTCGAGGAAATCAGGGCCGATATTTCCTCCAGCTGTGCCTCTTGCGTCGTTGTCAATCCGCCTTCGCCAAGGTCAAGCGCCTTGATCAGTGCGCGATGCACGATCAGATCGGCATAACGGCGGATCGGTGAGGTGAAGTGCGCATAACGGCGCAGATGCAGGCCAAAATGGCCGATATTGTCCGGATTATATTCCGCCTGGCTTTGCGTGCGCAGCACGACCTGATTGACCAGTTCCTGATGATCCGTACCTTCCACCGCCGCAAGAATGCGGTTGAAATGGGCAGGTTGCAGTTCTGCCCCCCGCGCGAGGTTGAGATTGAGGGTACGCAGGAATTCACGCAAGGTCTCCTGCTTGGCCAGCGCCGGCTCGTCATGGATGCGATAGATCAGCGGCTGCCTGTGCGCTTCCAGCGTCTCTGCCGCGGCGACATTGGCTTGAATCATGAATTCTTCAATGAGCCTGTGTGCATCGAGCCGTTCCGGCACGATGACCTTGTCGACCTTGCCTTCCGCATCAAGCAGGATTTTCTTTTCCGGCAGATCAAGCTCCAGCGGCGCGCGTTCATCGCGGCCACGCTTGAGCGCGCCATAGGCCGCCCACAATGGCCTGAGCACGCTGTCAAGGATCGGCGCGGTCTTTTCGTCCGGCGCGCCATCAATGGCGGCCTGTGCCTGCGAATAGGCAAGGCGCGCGGCCGAGCGCATCATGATGCGATGGAAATTGTGCGACTTCTTGTGGCCTTTGGCATCAAACACCATGCGCACCGCCATGGCCGGGCGGTCTTCCAGCTCGCGCAGGGAACAGAGATCATTGGAAATGCGTTCCGGCAGCATGGGTACGACCCGATCCGGGAAATAGACCGAATTGCCACGTTTCAGCGCCTCGCGGTCAAGTGCCGAGCCAGGACGGACATAGGCGGCAACATCGGCAATGGCGACAATCACGATATGGCCGCCCGGATTGTCCGGGCTGGTATCGGCTTCGGCATAGACTGCATCGTCATGGTCCTTCGCATCCGCCGGATCAATGGTGACGAGCGGCACATGACGCCAGTCTTCGCGCCCTTCCATGGTGGCGGGCTTTGCTGCCTCTGCCTCGGCCAGCACCTCATCCGGGAAAACATGCGGAATCTCATGCATGTGGATGGCAATCATCGACAGCGCCCTTTCGCTGTCGACAGAGCCTATCACTTGGCTCACCTTGCCGCGTGGCAGGCCATAACGGCGTGATGAGACAAGCTCCACCTCAACCAGGTCGCCCGGCCTGGCATTTTCAAGCCGGGTTGGATCAAGCTGCACTTCGGCCTGTTTGCGGTCAACCGGCTCCAGCCGCCATTCGCCATTTTCAAGCTTGCGCACCACACCAAGAACGGTATTGGCGCGCTGTTCCAGCCGTTTCACCACACGCGCCGTATAGTCCGGGCCTTCCGCGTCGCTGTTGCGGAAGACCTTGGCCATGACGCGATCGCCGACGCCAATCGCCGGTCCGCCATCCGTCCCCTTGTTCAGCAGCGTGCGCCGGATCAGAACCTGTGGCGGGGCGCCATGGCTCTTTTCATCCCATTCGGTCGGGCGAGCAATCAGGCCGCCATCTTCATCACGCCCCGTCACATCCAGCACGCAGATCGACGGGAGGGAGCCCGGACGGGACAGTTTGCGCGCGCGCTTTTCTATGAGCCCCTCATCGGCCAGTTCGCGCAACAGATGTTTCAGATAAATCCGCGCATCGCCCTTGATATTGAAGGCCTTGGCGATTTCGCGTTTTCCGGCGCGGTCGGGATTTTCCTCAATATAGCGCAGGACATCATCGCGCGTTGGCAGGAATGCCAGCGGATCACTGGATTTCGCCTTGGCTGCGCGCCGTTCCGTCCGTGCAGAGCGACCGGTATTGGATTGAGGGAAACGGCGTGCCAATTGCTACTCCTTTACACTGCGCACACGACTATTGCGTCTGCGGGACAATGTGCCAGTGGGACAATGCCACAAGCGACATGCGGCCTGTGCGCACCGCATGTCCGTCATTGTCCCCTGGCGCCATGCGTTCTGCAAAGTTTAGCAAGCTTTGCTGATTACGCGCCAGCCTCGTCCTTGGCCTTTGCAGACGATTTTTTTGCAGTCGTCTTGCCGGCCGTGGTCTTTCTGGCAGTCGTCTTCTTTCCGGTCGAGGTCGTTTCTTCGTCCGCAGCCTCTGCCTTCTTGCGGGCAGGGGCCTTTTTGCTCTTGGCAGAACCAGCCTTTGCGGCAATCAGTTCCAGCGCTTCTTCCAGTGTTACGCTTGCCGGGTCCTTGCCCTTGGGCAGCGTCGCATTGATCTTGCCCCAGTTGACATAAGGGCCATAGCGGCCATCGCGCACGGTTACGTCCCCGCCTTCCGGGTGTTGTCCAAGGGTTGCAAGGGCTGCCGGCGTTGCGCGTGTGCGGCCGCTTCCCTTCGACTGCTTGTCGGCAAGGACAGCAACGGCGCGGTTGAGCCCAATTGAAAAGACCTCATCGACACTTTCCAGATTGGCAAATATGCCATCATGGCTGACATAAGGTCCATAGCGGCCAATGCCGGCCGAGATCATCTTGCCGGTTTCCGGATGCGGGCCAATGTCGCGCGGCAGTGACAGAAGCGCCACGGCGCGTTCATGGTCGATCGTATCCAGCGTCCAGCCCTTGGGCAGGCTGGCGCGCTTGGCATCCTTGCCTTCGCCGCGCTGGATATAGGGGCCAAAACGTCCCGTACGCGCGGTGATTTCCTCGCCCGTATAGGGGTCCTTGCCGAGAGAACGCGGCTCGTCGGAGGCTGCCGTCTCGCCGTTGCCATCGCCGCCAAGCTGACGGGTATATTTGCATTCCGGATAGTTGGAGCAGCCAACAAAGGCGCCATAGCGGCCAAGCTTCAGCGAAAGCTGGCCGGTGCCGCAGACGGGGCAGCTGCGCGGGTCAGACCCGTCGCCGCGATCAGGGAAGACAAGCGGCGCCAGTTCTTCATTGAGTGCGTCCAGCACATTGGTGACGCGCAGCTCCTTGATGTCATTGACCGAGCCGGAAAATTCCTTCCAGAACTCGCGCAGAACATCCTTCCAGGCAAGCTTGCCATCGGAAATCAGGTCAAGCTTTTCTTCCAGGTCGGCGGTGAAATCATATTCCACATAACGCCGGAAGAAGCTTTCAAGGAATGAGGTAACCAGACGCCCCTTGGGCTCCGGCACCAGCTTGCGCTTGTCGAGGGTGACATATTCGCGGTCACGCAATGTGGCAAGCGTGGCGGCATAGGTCGAGGGGCGGCCAATGCCAAGCTCTTCCATCTTCCTGATCAGCGAGGCTTCCGAATAGCGCGGCGGTGGTTCGGTCATATGCTGCGAGGCATCAATGCGCTCGCGTGCGAGGGCCTCGTTGACACGGATTTCCGGCAGTCTTGCGCTGTCCTCGTCATCATCCTCATCCTCGCGGTGATCGGTATAGGCGGCAAGGAAGCCATCAAATTTTGTTACCGAACCATTGGCGCGCAGCATGGCCTTGCGATCGCCATTGCTGGCTTCGATATCCACCGTGGTGCGCTCAATGTCGGCAGCCTGCATCTGACTGGCGATGGCGCGCTTCCAGATCAGTTCATAAAGGCGGGCCTGATCCTCATCGAGATAGCGGCGTACATCCTTCGGATGGCGGGAAAAATCGGTTGGACGGATGGCCTCGTGCGCTTCCTGCGCGTTCTTGGCCTTGCTGGAATAATAGCGCGGTTTTTCCGGCACATATTTGTCGCCAAAGTTTGCGGCAATGGCAGCACGCGCCGCATTGATCGCCTCTGGCGCCATCTGCACGCCATCGGTACGCATATAGGTGATCAGACCAGCCGTTTCGCCGCCAATATCGACACCTTCATAAAGGCGCTGTGCCACCTGCATGGTACGCGACGCGGAAAAGCCGAGCTGTCCGGAGGCGGCCTGCTGCAGGGTCGAGGTGGTGAAAGGCGGGGCGGGGTTGCGCTTTGTCGGCTTGGCCTCAACGCTGATCGCCGTGAAGCTTGCGCCTTCCAGCATGGAACGGATGTCGCCGGCCTGTTCGGCATTCCTGATGTCAAGCTTGCCAAGCTTCTTGCCGTCAACGGCGGTCAGGCGCGCGGTGAAACTGTCATTGCGCGGCGTCTTCAGAAGGGCGGCAATATTCCAGTATTCCTCGCGCACAAAGCGTTCGATCTCCGCCTCGCGGTCGCAGATCAGGCGCAGCGCCACCGACTGCACACGGCCGGCCGAGCGCGCGCCTGGCAATTTGCGCCACAAGACCGGGGAAAGGGTGAAACCGACAAGATAGTCCAGTGCGCGGCGCGCCAGATAGGCGTCCACCAGCGGCTCATCAATATCACGCGGATTGGCAATGGCATCGAGCACGGCCTGCTTGGTGATGGCATTGAAAGCAACGCGCTTGACGGTCTTGCCTTTGAGCGCTTTCTTCTGGTTCAGCACTTCCAGCACATGCCATGAAATGGCTTCCCCTTCGCGATCAGGGTCGGTTGCCAGATAGAGGCCGTCGCTGTCCTTCAGCGCCTTGATGATATCCTGAAGGCGCTTGGCGGAATTGCTGTCGACTTCCCACGACATGGCAAAATCTTCGTCAGGGCGCACCGAACCGTCTTTGGCTGGCAGATCGCGCACGTGACCAAAGGAGGCAAGAACCTTATAGTTCGAGCCCAGATACTTGTTGATTGTTTTTGCCTTTGCAGGCGATTCGACGACAACAACGTTCATTTGACAGCCTAGTCTAGCGTCTTGGAAAGGCGCTCGCAGCGCAAAGCATGGTATGCATTGCCTTTCACATGAACAGCCAAGCGCTTTTGGTCAAGTGAATGCGATAAAAAATCGCGAAATACAACTAAAGATTGCAATATGGAATTTATGAACCTTATAATGGCAATGATCGGTCTGACCTGCTTTATTACGACGCGCTGCATGACAGAACAGTAACGGGGACATGGATGACACATCAAGCGCATGTTGACAGGGATACCTTGAATTATATCGAGACCATGCTGAAAGAACTTGCCAAAATGGCAAGACATTCCAGGGGAACGCTTCTTTCCTATCTGATCGAACTGGCCGCCGAAGAGGCGCGGGATATGCGCAAGGCGATGCCCAAGGCAGCCCATCAGACCGCCTACAGGATCAGACGGGCTTCAGCGCAATCCGATTGCCGGGATGGCGCAAAATGCGACCGGCAAGATCCAGTTCAAGCAGGATGAGCTGAAGCTGTGCTGCATCAAGACCCGTGTGGCGGACAAGCGTGTCGAGATCAACCGGTACCGGCCCCAATGCATCGACGACACGGTCGCGATGCAAATCGGTTGTCTCTGCCACATCGCTTGTGGCAGCTGCATGAAGCCCATCCTCATCAAGGCCAGACAGAAGATCTGTCCGTTGGGTAGCAGGCAGGATCAGCAGGTCGCCAGTGAGAGGGGAAAGCACGTCAAGAACATCACGCGCTTCGGTCACGATTGCCGCGCCCTGTTTCAACAGCGCATTGGTTCCGCGCGCGCGTGGATCAAGCGGAGAGCCGGGCACGGCGAAGACAGTGCGCCCCATTTCGCTGGCCATGCGTGCACTGATCAGTGAGCCGGAACGTTCCGTGGCTTCCACCACGACAAGGCCAAGCGACAGGCCGGCAATGATCCGGTTGCGGCGGGGAAAATCACGCTGGCGTGGTTCCGCCCCCATCGGCATTTCCGTGACAAGTGCGCCGCCATTTTCAGGTATTGCGTTATAAAGATACATGTTTTCAGGTGGATAGGGCTTATCCAGCCCTCCTGCCAGAACGGCGATCGTGCCGGATTCCAGGCTGGCCTTATGGGCTGCGGCATCAATGCCGCGCGCAAGGCCGGAGACGATGGCAAAACCGGCCCTTCCCAGATCATGGGCAAGCTGTTCCGTGATTTTCAGGCCAACGAGTGAGGCATTGCGCGAGCCGACAATGGCGATGGGCGGTTTTTGGAAAATGGCGCCATTGCCCTTGATGATCAGCATCGGCGGTGGGGCCTCGCAGTTTTTAAGCTGCGCCGGATAATCCGGCTCGCCCATGCCGACAAGACGCGCGCCCATGCGTTCGATTGCTTCCAGTTCGCGTTCGGCGTCCTCGCGCGAGGGCACATGCAGCGGGCGCATGCCACCGCCGCGAATATTCAGATCCGGCAGCATTTCGATGGCGCGCTGGGCACTGCCGCAAAAAAGGATCAGTTCGCGAAAGGTGACAGCGCCAATATGTTCGGTGCGGAGCAGACGAAGCCAGTTGAGCCGCTGGCTGTGGGTCAGGCGAATTCCGGATTTCGAATTCGCGCTTGCTGTCATCCCTTTGATCCTATGCGGCTTTCAGTGCCGTTGAGCAGGCGGACAATATTGGCCTTGTGTTTTATCATGACGAGGACGGACAAAAGGGCAAACAGCAGGGCCACCGACTGGTTGCCCTTGGCAAAAAGCGCAATCGGCACAATGATGCTGGCAATAAGGGCTGCAAGCGATGAGTAACGTGTGAGCAACGCCGTCACCAGCCAGACAGCGGCAAAGACCAGTGCGCCGGGCCAGGCAAGGCCAATCAGGATGCCGAGATAGGTGGCAACCCCCTTGCCACCCTTGAAACCAAGCCAGACCGGAAAGAGATGGCCAAGAAAGGCTCCAAGGCCTGCTGCAATGGCGGCATATGGGCCAAGACGGGCGGCAATCAGTACCGCCGCCGTTCCCTTCAACGCATCGAGAATGAGTGTGGCGGCGGCAAGTTTTTTGCTACCGGTGCGCAACACATTGGTTGCACCAATATTGCCCGAGCCGATCATGCGCACATCACCAAGCCCGGCCATGCGGGTGAGGATCAGCCCAAATGGAATGGAGCCAAGCAGATACCCCAGTAACAATGCGCCAATCAGCGCGAGATTGATCATGCCTGGCTGATCCATTCTTCCCTCTCTTAATCCGCCACAAAGACGGTTTTGCCGCCGACTATAGTGCGAATGACGCGGCCCTGAAAACGGGCTGATTCGAAACATGTATTCTTGGAACGGGAGCGCAGGTTCTCTTCCCGCACGACCCATGGTTCTTCAAGATCAACAATGGCAAGATCAGCCACGGCCCCCGGCTTCAGCGTTCCGGCATCAAGGCCGAAGATTCTCGCCGGCGCCGTTGACAGGACTTCCACCAGACGCAGAAGCGGGATGCTTTCATTGTGATAAAGCCGCAAGGCTGCGCCCAGCAACGTTTCAAGACCGATGGCTCCGGTTTCGGCATCCGAAAATGGCAGGCGTTTGGTATCGACGTCCTGCGGATCATGTGCAGAGACGATGATATCGATCGTGCCATTCTTGACGGCTTCCACCATGGCAAGGCGGTCTTCCTCGCTGCGCAGCGGCGGCGACAGGCGGAAGAAGGTGCGATATTCGCCAATGTCGTTTTCATTGAGCGAAAGATGGTTGATCGACACGCCGGCCGTGACCTTGTGGCCCTGATCCTTGGCACGCTGCATGGCCTCTGCCGACATGGCGCAGGAAAGCTGTGCGGCATGATAGCGGCTGCGGGTGAGGGCTGCGAGACGTAGATCACGTTCCAGCGGAATGACTTCCGCTTCGCGCGGGCTGCCCGAAAGGCCAAGCCAGCTGGCAAACAGGCCCTCATTCATCACGCCCTGACCAAGATACGGATCGCGGGTCTCACACGAAATCACTGCATCAAAATCGCGCGCATAGGTGAAGGCGCGGCGCAGAAGCTGTGAATTTTCAATCGTGTGACGACCGTCCGAAAAGCCAACCGCACCAGCCTGACGCAGCAGGCCGAATTCGGTCATTTCTTCGCCCTTGAGGCCCTTGGTGACGGCAGCTGCCGGATGCACATTGACAATTGCCGTGTCGCGTGCGGTGCGTTTGACGAATTCGACCAATGCCACATCGTCAATCACCGGATCCGTATCCGGCATCATGATGAAGGTGGTCACGCCACCTGCCGCAGCTGCCTGGCTGGCCGAGGCAATGGTCTCGCGGTGCTCGGCACCCGGCTCGCCGACAAAGACACGCGCATCGACGAGGCCCGGCAGAACCGCCTTGCCTGCAAGATCAATGATTTCCGTCCCTTCCGGTGCGCCCTGATTGCGGGCGTCACTGCCGGCTGCAACAATCCTGCCATCCCTGATCAGAACCGATCCGGTTTCATCAAGGCCGCGCGACGGATCGACAATGCGCGCATTTTCAAACAGGATCGCGCTCATGCTTTTTCTCCGGCATTCTGTTGACGGCGCGGATCGAGCAGGGCTTCCATCACCGCCATGCGTACGGCAACGCCCATTTCCACCTGCTGCTGGATGACGCTTTGCGGGCCATCGGCAACATCGGATGCAATTTCAACGCCACGGTTCATCGGCCCCGGATGCATGACCAGTGCGTCGGGTTTGGCGCGCTTCAGTTTCTCGCGATCCAGGCCGTAGAAATGGAAATATTCACGCACGGAAGGCACGAAAGAACCCGCCATGCGTTCGCGCTGCAGGCGCAGCATCATGACGACATCGGCATCTTTCAGCCCTTCTTCCATCGAATTGTAGACTTCAACACTCATATCGGCGATGCCGGATGGCAGCAGCGTGGAGGGGGCGACCACACGTACACGCGCGCCCAGCGTATTGAGCAGAATGATGTTGGAACGCGCCACGCGCGAGTGAAGAACGTCGCCGCAAATGGCAACGATGAGATTTTCGATCTGTCCCTTGGCGCGGCGAATGGTGAGGGCGTCAAGCAGCGCCTGTGTCGGGTGTTCATGCGCGCCGTCGCCGGCATTGACCACCGAGCAGCCCACCTTTTGCGCCAAAAGTGCGGCGGCACCGGCCGAGGCATGGCGGATGACCAGAATATCCGGCTGCATCGCATTGAGCGTCATGGCCGTATCGATCAGCGTTTCGCCCTTTTTGACCGATGAATTGCCGACAGACATGTTCATCACATCCGCGCCCAGCCGCTTGCCGGCCAGTTCGAAGGATGATTGCGTTCTGGTTGATGCTTCGAAAAACAGGTTGATCTGAGTGCGTCCACGCAGCACTGACTTTTTCTTCTCTGGCTGTCTGGAAACAGCGATTTCCTGTTCGGCAAGATCAAGCAGATGAAGAATGTCGAGAGGCGATAGCCCCTTGATGCCGAGAAGATGGCGGTGAGGGAAGAGCTTTGAGGCAGGTTCTGTTGTCATGGCAAGTCACCCGTATAGGGCCGCGAATGCCAGCCCGCAACCGCTCTTATACGTCAAGAATCGATTCCTGAACAAAAACCTTTGTCTTGCAAGCGACAAAGTTTCACTCTGATGGCAGAATGTTAGCAATTTCCGTGCAAGACACGGCACAATGACTGAATCAAACCAATGGATTAAGCCTGTGAAAACCCACGAAGTAACCAATCAGACGCCACCCCTGACGGGACAGAATGCATATCTGGGTGATCCGCTGCTGATTCAGGCTGCCAGCAATTTTCCCAAAGAGCTGCATGTGGAACTGGAACAGACAGGCCGTTTTGTCCTGTCGCAGGAAGCGCAGGACATGGCGCGTCTGGCCAACAGCGAATTACCGAAGCTGCGCACCCATGACCGGCAGGGCAATCGCATTGACGTGGTTGAATATCACCCGGCCTATCACGCGCTGATGCGCCGTTCGATTGCGCAAGGCCTGCATTGCTCGGTCTGGGAGGATGCGCCGCTTGAGGCTGGCCAGCGCCATCAGGCACGCGCGGCACGCTTCTATCTGATGGCGCAGCTGGAAGCCGGACATCTCTGCCCGCTGACCATGACCAATGCATCGCTGGCTGCGATCATGGCAGTACCCGAACTTTATAAGGACTGGTCGCCAGCCGTTCTGTCTCGCCGTTATGATTCGTCGCAAAAGCCGGCCCTGTCGAAACAGGGCGTGACGCTTGGCATGGGCATGACGGAAAAACAGGGTGGCACGGATGTGCGCGCCAACACCACGCGCGCCAGCCGCAATGAAGACGGAACCTATGCGATCACCGGGCATAAATGGTTCATGTCGGCGCCAATGTCGGATGCCTTTCTGGTGCTGGCGCAGGCGGAAGAAGGCCTGTCCTGCTTCCTGCTGCCGCGTCTTGCCGATGATGGCACCAGCAACGGTTTTTACTTCCAGCGCCTGAAGGACAAGCTTGGCAATCGATCCAATGCCTCGTCAGAAGTCGAATTCGTCGATGCGATCGGCCATCTGGTCGGCAATCCCGGTGAGGGTGTCAAGACCATCATGGACATGGTGACGCTGACGCGGCTTGACTGTGCCGTTGCCTCGGCTGGTCTCATGCGTGCCGGTCTGGCGGAGGCCGTGCATCATTGCCGCCATCGTGAAGTTTTTGGCAAGAAACTGATCGAACAGCCGCTGATGAACCGGGTCCTTGCCGACATGGCACTTGATATTGCAGCGGCAACCGCCCTGTCGCTGCGCCTTGCCCGTGCCTTCGATATGGCGGCCTCAGATCGTGCAGAGGCGGCCTTTGCCCGTTCCATGACCCCGGTTGTCAAATATTGGGTCTGCAAGATCGCGCCAGCCCTGCTTTATGAAGCCATGGAATGCCTTGGCGGCAATGGCTATGTCGAGGAGGGGAATCTGGCGCGCGCTTATCGTGAAGCGCCGGTCAATGCGATCTGGGAAGGTTCCGGCAATGTCATGGCACTGGATGTGGTGCGGGTCTTGACGCGCGCGCCCGGCCTGTTCGATGAAGTGCTGGAATGGATCAGCGCACAGCTTGGCCAGCGCGGGCAGGGCACGATCGATGTACTGCGCGCAGCCCTGCAACTGACCGAGACGGATCAGGGTGTTGCGCGTCTTTTGACCGAACAGCTTGCCTTTGCCGCCGCAGCAGCGGAATTGCGCCAGCTTGGCGCGCATATGATTGCCGATGCCTTCATTGATACGCGGCTTGGCGGCCAGTGGCGCACGACTTATGGCATGCTGGATGGCCGCCATGATGCAACGCGGATTCTGGATCTGCTTTATCCGGCATCCTGAGCAAGCCGGCGCAGCCGGTCGAGCGCGCCTTGCAGGATGAAGGCTGCGGCCGCCGAATCGATGCGTTCGGCGCGCTTGCCGCGCGAGACATCCATGCCGATCAGCGCGCGCTCGGCTGCAACGGTTGAAAGTCGTTCATCCCAGAAGGCGAAGGGCAGATCCGTCAGGGGCTGCATGGAGCGGACAAAGGCGCGCGTTGCCTGAACGCGGGGGCCTGCCGTGCCATCCATGTTCATGGGCAGGCCGATGATGATGGCCCCGACGCGCTCGGCCTCAAGCGTTTTCAGCAGCACTTGCGCATCGATGGTGAATTTCACCCGCTTGATCACTGGGCGTGGATTGGCAAAGGAAAGCCCCAGATCGGAAATGGCAAGGCCAATGGTCTTGGTGCCAAGATCAAGCCCGGCAATGGTCTGGCCGGGTTTGAGCAATGCGGGGATTTCTCCAATTTCAACGACAGCCATAATGCCTCTGCGAATATTGAACGATTAGCATCTTGCCATCGTCTAAAGCCACGTCATAACTGTTTACAACCACGAAATCGAGAATGAAGGAACTCCCACATGAAAATCACCTGGCTTGGCCACTCCGCATTTCGCGTTGAAACTGGAAAAGCCGTCATTCTGATAGACCCTTTTTTCACCGGCAATCCAGGCGCCAAGGATATCGATGTAAAAGAGGCAACAGCCGGTGTCACCCATATTGCGCTCACCCACGGGCATGGCGACCATGTCGGCGACACGCTGACAATCGCCAAGGAAACCGGCGCGACTGTGATCGCCAATGCCGATCTGGGTGGCTGGCTTTCCAGGCGGGGTGCACCGAAGGTCGATATCGGCAATACGGGTGGCACGCTTGCTCATGAAGGATTCACCATCACCTTTGTGAATGCGCTGCATTCATCGGCGACGATGACCGAGGATGGCGTTTCCCACGCGCTCGGCAACCCCAATGGCCTTGTCTTCCATTTTGAGGACGCGCCGACCCTTTATCACATGGGCGACACGGATATTTTCTCCGATATGGCGCTGATCAATGAACTGCATCAGCCGGAAATCGGCCTCGTGCCGATCGGCGACCGTTTCACCATGGGCGGTGCTGTCGCAGCCCTTGCCTGCCGGCGTTATTTCAATTTCAAGGTTGTCTTGCCGTGCCACTATGCTTCCTTTGGTATTATTGACCAGACGGCGGATAAATTTGTCGCCGGAATGGCTGGGCATGAGACCAGAGTATTGGTTGCTCCTGCCGGAACGGTGCATATTCTTTAATAAGAGCCCGACTCAACATTTCATTTTTGCGATACGCCTCGTCATTCGCCTGATTGAGGAGATGAGCATCCAAGCTTGTGAC